>JAFDWO010000149.1 GCA_018268415.1 Actinomycetota bacterium
AACTCGACGCGCGTCCCACGGACCCCCCGATCCCGGCCTCCGGGGGCCGGAAGGTGTGATGGGACCGTCACGGAGGAGGGATCTGGTCACGGAGACGTCGGGAAGGTCGCGAGTGTGACGGGACCGTCACGGAACGGGGACCCCGTCACGAAGACGTAGGGAACTCCACGCCTCCTCCCGTGTTGTCCAACGCTCACGGACGCGTTCCGGACTTTGACCCTGCCATGGCAGGGTCAAAGTCCGGAACGTGTTCCCGGGCCTTCTTTCCGGGCCCGGAAAGGGACCGAAGTTTCCCGAGAATGTGACGTTCCCGGCATCTTCGTCACCGATCGGGGCGAGGCGTGGACCCTCCCGTACGGACCCGTCACGTAAGTCCGACCTCCCCCCGTCCCTGTGTCTCCCCTCATCCCTGTCCCGCCTTCCCCACGACCCCCTCCCGTCCCGGGCGCCTCATGGCGCTCACAGCCTGCCAGGAGCGCCATGAGGCGCCCGGGACGCAGCTCGGACGGGTGCGGGGGCCGGGGTCGCGCAGCAACTCGGACGCCCGCACCGGCCGGGGTCGCGCCCGTCCCGCCTTGACGGTCCCGCCCCCTCCGCTGTTCCTTATGCGCCTATAGGGCGCATAAGGAACAGCGGAGGGATCCCGGGGAGGGCGCCTGGCCGCAGCTCTCACCGCCACGCGCACCGCGCCGCATCTCGGACGGCCGCATCGCCCGGATCGCGCCGCAACGCCGCAGCTCGGACGGCCGCACCGCCCGAGGTCGCGCCCGCGAGCACGACTAAACCCGGCTCGTGCTCTCCCTCGGAGCGAGGATCGAGCGGTACAGGTCGAGCAAGAGATCGGCGGATTCGTCCCAGCTGAGGGTCGGCGGGCGATCGGTCCGGGGTGGGCGTTCGAGCTCCGCGGCGAGGACGAGGCCCAGCTCGGCTGCCGGGGCGTCCAGGGGGACGGGGCGCGCGAAGCCGGAGGTGGCGAGCTCACGGGTTCCGCCGACGTCGGCGACGACCAGGCGACAGCCGGCGGCGGCGGCCTCCACCGCGGCGATCGGGTGCGTCTCGAACTCGCTCAGGAGGGCGAAGACCGAGACGCGTCGCAGGAGCGCCGCCATCTCCTCCGGCCGATCGGCGGGGACGCTGGTGAGCTCGACCCGCGACGCGAGCCCGAGGCGCTCCACCAGGCGCCGGAGCTCGGCCTCCTGAGGACCCGTGCCGACGATCTGCAGCCGCGCCTCGGGCCGGCGCTCGAGCACCGTCGGAAATGCCTCGATCACCCGGTGGTGGCCCTTGTACCGCTCCAGCCTGCCCACGCTCGCGATCGTCGGCGGTCCGGAGCGGTCGGGCCGGGCGGTGCCGAAGGAGACGTCGGTGCCGTTGGGAATCAAGGCGAAGTGCTCGGGCCCGAGCCGCAGCTCGCGCCCGTACTCCTCGATCTCGAAGCGGGCCACCGCGACGAGCTTCGCGGTGCGGGCGAACAGGGGGCGCTGGACCAGGCGCTGCAGGCGACGTACCCGGTTGCGCAGTCCCGAGCTGTGCCCGCCGCCGTGGAAGGTGAGCACGCAGGGGACCTTCAGGGTGAGCGCCCGCAGCATCGCCGCCGGCGGGACCAGCGTGTGGTAGCTCTGGACGTGGACGATCTCCGGGTCGGCCAGCCGCATCTCCCGCCAGAGCGCCGGGACGAACGACCAGTCGCGGTCACGCGGATAGGCGGGCAGGACGCGGACCTCGTAGCCGTCGCGGCGCTCCACCTCCGGCGCTCCACCGCCGGCGTTGCCGCAGAGCACCGTCACCTCGTGCCCGACCGCGGCGTGCCGCCGGGCCACCTCGGTCACATGGCGCTCGACGCCGCCCTGGCTGCGCGGATCGCGCGGGGTGATCATCAGGATCCGCACGTGGGCAGCTTAAGGCCGCATCCCGACCTACGATGCTGCCAGTGAAGGTCCTGATGCTCGCCCAAACCTACGCGCCGGTGGTCGGCGGCGAGGAGCGCCACGTCGAGGACCTCAGCGGCGAGCTGGCCCGACGCGGTCACGAGGTCGTGGTCGCGACGCTGCGCCAGCCCGGGGGAGAGGAGGCGCCACGGCGCCCCGGCGTGCGGGTGCGCCGGCTCGACTCGAGCGTCCATCGCATCCCGGGGATCGAGACCCAGGCGGCCGCCAACTACGCTCCTCCCCTGCCGGACCCGGTGACCACCGCGGGACTGCGCTCCTTACTTCGCGAGGAGCGCCCCGACGTCGTCCACGCTCATAACTGGCTGGTCAACTCCTACCTGCCGTTGGCCCGGCGCCTGGGCGTACCGCTGGTTCTCTCGCTGCACGATTATGGCCTGCTCTGCCCGACCAAGCGCCTCTTCCTGGAGGGGGCCGTCTGTGCCGGCCCGGCGGCCGCGAAGTGCCTGCGCCACGCCGTCGATTTCTACGGCCCGGCCAAAGGGGCCCTGGTTGCGGGCGGCGTTGCCATCGCCGATCCTTGGGTGCGCCGCCGGGTCGATCTCTTCGTCTCGGTCAGCACCGCCGTGGCCGAGCTGTGTCGGGTCGCGGGACTGCCGAACCAGCGGGTCATCCCCAACTTCGCGCCGCCGCCCCCGCCGCCCCCGGCCGATGCCGACGAGCGCCTGGCCTTCCTCCCGTCCGGAGACTTCGCGCTGTACTTCGGCGACGTCAGCGAGGACAAGGGGGCGCGGGTGCTGCTCGAGGCCCACGCGGGGCTCCCCGGCGCACCGCCGCTGGTGATGATCGGCCGCCGGAGCATCGATGGCCTCGATCGCGCGCGGAACGTGATCGCCCCCGGCCCGTTGCCCCATCCCCTGGCGATCGAGGCGGTGCGGCGGAGCGCCTTCACGGTGGCACCGTCGGTCTGGGCCGAGCCCTTCGGCATCGTCGCGCTCGAGGCCGGCGCGGCCGGTAAGCCGGTGCTGGCGTCGGCGGTGGGCGGACTCCGCGACGTCGTGGTCGACGGTGTGACCGGACGCCTGTTGCCGGGCGGTGACGTCGCGGCTCTCCGGGCCGCGATGGCAGAGCTCTTCGCCGATCGGGAGCTGCGTGGGCGGATGGGTGCCGCGGCGGCGACCCGGATCCCCGCGGTCTTCTCGCCCGCCGCCGTGGTGCCGCGGTTCGAGGCCGTCTACCGCGAGGTCACGGCGCGCCGCTCGCCGGCATCGGCGTAGGCGGGCACCAGGACCTCGGCGATTCGCTCCGCCGCGTGCCCGTCCCAGAGCGGCGGCGGTTGTGGGGGTTGGTCCGGGGACCCGTCGAGTGCCTCCGGAATGCTCGCGATCGCGCCAGGGTCGAGGCCGAGCAGCGTGTTGGTGCCGAGATCGACCGTCACCGGGCGCTCGGTGTTGGCGCGCAGGGTGAAGCAGGGGACGCCGAGGTAGGTCGTCTCCTCCTGGATGCCACCGGAGTCGGTGAGGACGGCGCGGGCACCGGCGACCAGGGACAGGAAGTCGAGGTAGCCGAGCGGCTCGCTCAGGCGCAGGTCGGGAGCCTCGACGCCACCTCCGGCAGCCTCCATCATCTTGCGGGTCCGCGGATGGACGGGGAAGACGACCGGCATCTGCCGCGATAAGGCGGCGAGTTGGGCAACGGTCTCGCCGAGCAGGGGGCCGTCGACGAGGGCCGGGCGGTGCAGGGTGACCAGCGCATAATCGCCAGCCTCGACGCCCAGCCTGGTCGGCGAATCGGCGGCCTCGATCCGGTCCCGCAGCGCGACGAGGGTGTCGATCATCGTGTTGCCGACCATGTGCATGCGCGCGGCGGGAATGCCTTCGGCGCGCAGGTTGGTGCCCGCCTCCTCGCTGTGCATGAAGAGGTACTCGGAGAAGCGGTCGGCGACGATCCGGTTCACCTCCTCCGGCATCGTCAGGTCGAACGAGCGCAGCCCCGACTCGACGTGGGCCACCGGCAACTGCAACTTACTGGCGACGAGCACCGCCGCCAGGGTGGAGTTGACGTCACCGGGGACGACCAGCAGGTCCGGCCGTTCGTCGATCAGCACGGGCTCGAGCCGCTCCATCGTCCGCGCGGTCTGCACGGCGTGGCTGCCTGAGCCGACTTCGAGCATGTGGTCGGGGGTCGGCACCCCGAGCTCCTCGAAGAAGATCTCCGACATCGCCCGGTCGTAGTGCTGGCCGGTGTGGACGATCACGTGATCTCCGTCCGGGTGTCGCGCGCGCATCGCCGCGATCACGGGTGCCATCTTGACGAAGTTCGGCCTGGTGCCGATGACGTAGACGACGCGCACGCTAGGCCCGCCTGACCGTCGGAATCACGCTGTGCAGCGCCCGCACGAGGCGGCCTACGGCCGGCCATCGCGAGAGTCCGGCGCCGACCCGGCGCAGCCCGGTCTCGCCGGCGACCAGCAGCCGGACGGGGTCACGGGTGCCGACCAGGATCGCCGTCTGGCTGGGTCGGGTGAGGTTGGTGAAGCGGCGCTTCCAGTCCTCGGTCCCGAGTAGGAAGTCGTACTCGGCGGCCCCCTCCTCGATTGCCTGGCGGATGGTCATCGCCTCGAGCGCGAAGCCGAGCCCGAGCTTGGCCCAGGCCGGGTCGAAGCCACCCTGGTAGGACGCGAAGCTGTCCCCGACCCGCCAGCCGAGGAACGAGGCGACCTGGCGCCCGTCTGATTCGAGCGCGATCAGGCGGAGCCAGCCGCGCTTGCAGGCGGCGACCCCGAAAGCCTGCAGCGAGCGGCGCGATGCGGCGTCGAGGGAGGAGCCGCCGAGGCCTTTGCGCCGCAGGTCGTGGAGGCGGAAGAGTTCGGCGAGGTCGGTGGCGACGGTCGCCGGATCGGCCGCGCGGAGGGTCATCCCGCGCTCGTCGATCAGGTGCCGATAGACGCCGCGGACCCGCTTGCGGAACTTCTGGCTGCGACACGCCAGGTATCCATCCCAGTCGAGGCCACGCAGGTCGACGTAGGGAACCCCGGTGCGCTGCTGCTCGACCAGGGTCCGCCTGCGCGAGTTGCCCTCGCACGGGGTGCGCCACCAGGAGGCTCCGGCGTCGGTCCGCTCGAAGAGGAGCATGTTGCGGCCGAGGCCACCCGATTCGATCGCCCTGATGGTCGCCTCCGTCACCTCGACCTCGTCGTCGCGGGCGGCGGCCGGATGGAAGCGGTCGCCGATCGAGGCGCCGGCGAAGCGGATCGCGCGGGGCCGGCTCGAGCGGTCGACCACGAGTGGCATCACCCCGACCACCTCGTCCTCGCGACGCACGACGGAGACGAGCGGCGTCGAGGAATCATGCCCTTGGTGCTCCCACCATCCGTGGAACCACTCGGGGGTCACGAAGGCGTTGGAGCGCTGCACGGCCAACTCGCGCCAGCGATCTTCGAAGGGCGCCAGGCGCGAAACGTCGGTGATGAGCTCGGCGCTAAGGATCCCCATCTACTTGTATCTCGACAGCGGTGGACGAAACTGAAGCGCCGGCAACCTGGATTTGCAGAAGCTCGAGGTACACGAGTCGACGCTCAGAGTCGGTCCATTGTGCCGGAAAAACGAGCATTCATGGGGCTTCGCTCGGGGAAAAGGAACCAAAGCGCGAGGTGCCGGGCGATCGCCTTCGGCGCCACCGTCATCGCCGTGAACCAGCCGAGGAAGGCGAGGCGCAGCGCGGGCGAGGCGTTGCGGCGGCGTCGCACCGCCACGAGCGAGGCGCGCAGTAGCCCGAGGCGGGTGTCGCCGGCCACCGGATGGCGGTCGGGCTCGAGGCGTAGCGAGATCATCCGCCGCGCGAGATCGGCGACCGAGAGGATCCGCGCCGGGTGGGGAATGCCGAGCTCGCCGGCCAGGCTCAGCAGGTCGGCGGCCGTCCGGTGGCCGTAACGGATCGCGGCCCGGACGCGATCGAGGTCGACCTGCGCGGCCGATGGCTCGTAGTTGTTGGCGCCGTGGACCCGGTAGAAGCAGCTCACCTCGGTGACGGTCGCCACCCGGCCGAGGAGCGTCGAGAGGTGGATCAGGTGCCAGTCGGCACCGAGCCGGTAGGCCTCCTCGGGAATCGGCAGGATCGGCGCGAGCATCTGGCGACGGAAGGCGTAGGCGCTGGTCGGCAGCCAGGCGAGGTCGAACGGGTAGGCGAGCTCGGCCGCGCGCAGGTCGCCGCTGGGGAGCGACCACCGCGGCGGCGGCTTGAGCTCCCCGGTCGGCCTGCCGGCGGCGTCGATCACCTCCATCCGGAAGTGGACCTTGGCCGCGGCGGGGTCCGCCGCCAACGCCGCCGCGGCGCGTGCCGCCGCCTCGGGATGCAGTAGGTCGTCGGCGTCGAGGAAGATCACCAGGTCGCCCTCGCAGCGCTCGAGGCCGGCGTTCAGGGCCGAGGCCTGGCCGCCGTTCGCCTGCAGGACGAGCTCGACCCGGTCGGCGTAGGCGTCGAGGATCTCGCGCGAGTCGTCGGTCGAGCCATCGTCGACGACGATCACCCGGGTCACCGGGTGCGTCTGGGCGAGCGCGCTGTCGACCGCGGCGGCGACGTAGCGGCCGTAGTTGTGGTTGTTGACGACGATGTCGACCGCGCCACCCGGCGGAGAGGCGGTCATTCCTGTGCCTTGGCCGGGACCCACCCGTAGACCTTGCGATACGGCCGGGCGAGGTCGGCGCGCCGGAAGAGGAGCACCGAGACGAATGCCGGTCGGCCCGGGCCGGGTCGTGGGGAGACGGCGAGATGGAAGCTCGACACCTCCCCGGGGGCGAGCACCAGCGAGCGCGTCACGGTGGCGCCGCCGAGAAATTTCGCCCGCACCACGTAGGCGGTCTTCCGTTGCTCCTCGCTGCCGACCCCGATCGTCACCTGGGCCCCGCCTGCCCCCGGGCGCATCCAGAGCTCGGTGAAGCCTTCCGCCTTGCCGTTGGAGAGCGTGGTGTGGGCGAGGGCGATTGCCGCGCCGGCCAGGACCAGGGCGCCGAGGCCGAGCGCGACGGTGAGCGGTGCGGGCCTCGGCGGGCGCGGCAAGGCGGGGGACGAGCCGCTCCATTGGTCCGGCCGCCGCGCCGCGGCGATGGCGCAGGCGACGATCACGACCAGCACCAGGGCGAGCGCCCAGGTGCCGGGCCTCAGGCCGCCGAGGACATCGAGCGGTAGGGGCAGGAGGGCGAGCACCGCCAGGCTGAGGGCGACGCTGATCCACGCCGACCGCGGCCACGGTTGCGGCGCTTTGACAAAGGCGGCGAGGCTGATCGCGTGGCCGGTGAGGAAGAAGGCGAGCGGGGCCAGCAGCACCAGGCTGAGCCACTCGATCGGGACCAGCAGGGCCGCCCCCGCGCAGACCACGGCGACGATGACCGCAAGGCGCAGGTCACGGTGGCGGATCACGGTCTGCCGCCGAGGTCGTAGACGGCGATCAGGCCGTTGTCATAGATCCGTGCCGCGCCCGGCACCTGCGAGAACTTGCTCGCGACGCCCGGGAACAGCAGGTTGTTGTAAGCGCCCGCTCCCCGCAGCGGGAAGAAGTAGCCCTGCAGGCCGTCGCTCGAGATTTCGCGACGGTCGGTGACGACGTACCGGAGGTTGTTCTCGCGCAGCATGCGGAGCTGCCACGGTTCCAGCGACGGATTGGTGAGCATGTCGGCGACGTCGGGATTCTTGCCCGTCGTCACGTCACGCCCGCCGGGCACCAGCAGCAGGTTGGCGTCGGCGGTCGCCGCGGCCCAGCCGCCTTCCAGGTCTTCCGCCCGCGCCCATTCGGCCACCGCCAGCGGCGGCGAGGTGATCGTGCGGCCTTCGGCGGACACCCGCAACGGCTTCGCCAGTTGGCCGTCCCACGGCCACCCGGAGATCGCGCCGCCGATGAAGACGATGCCGAAGGCTGCGGTCAGGAGCCATGGCGCCGCCCGGGGGGACGGACGACGCAGCTCGGTCAGTCCGGCCCCGGCGACGACGAAGGCGAGGCCGATGTAGAAGAACTCGCTCGCCCGGTTGCCGGTCTCCCAGGCCGCCGGCGCCAGCCGCAGGCCGAGGGCGAGGAAGAAGCCGACCGAGGCGACCATGAACAGCAGCGGCCAGGGACGGGTGCGGTAATCGCGCCAGTTCGCGCGGATCCCGAAGAGCCAGGCGACGCCGAGGAGGGCGACGCCGAGGAGGGCGACGATCCGCGCCCCGATCGGGGCCGGGGCGGAGGACCCGGAGCTCTGGAAGAGCCCGCGCGGGGCCGACTCGCCGGCGATCGTCTTGCCCAGCGCTTCGAAGGCTTCCGAAAGCGGGTTGGAGAGGTAGGAGAAGGTCTCGCCGGCGACCACGGCGAGCCAGCCGGCAACGAGGATCAGGGAGAGGAGCGCGAACGGCCAAGGATTGGGCGGCCGCCAGTTGCGGGCGAAATACCAGAGCAGGATCGAGAGGGCGGCGAGGATCGCGACCAGCGCGTAGGAGGTGAGGTGGTGGGTGATGACGATCGCCGCGATCGCGATCACCAACGGCGCCGCCCACTCGCCGAGCAGCGCCCTGGGACTCCGTTCGCGCTCGGCGACCATCAACAGCACGATCACCAGCAGCGGCAGGGCGAGCGACTCGTAGGAGAACTGCGCTCCCCAGAAGATGAAGTTGAAGTTGGTCGTGTAGATCGCCGCGGCCAGCCCGGCGGTGCGGGCCGAGCCGCCGATCCGGGCGAAGAGCAGGAAGAGACCGCCGATCAGGACCAGGCGGCCGATGCCGACGAGGACCGTCCCGGCAACGTAGGTGGAGAGGCCGGTGATGCTCGTCAGGGCCGAGGTGGCGCCCTCCAGCCCCGGGTAGTAGGGCGTGACCTTGAGCACCGGGTTGTGGTGGAACAGGTGGGCGTGCTCGCGAATCTGTTCGACGTTGAAGGCGTGGATCAGCTCGTCGGTGAAGGTGAACGTGGGCGCGTCGTGGACGACCTTCACCAGGTAGACGGCGATGCCGAGCAGGCAGACGAGGGCGAGCCGCTCACCCGCGCCGGCGCCGCTGCCGAGCAGGCGGAAGAAGATCGGCAGCGCGATCGTCAGCAGGCCGACGATGTAGACCGTCATCGCCGGTTCGGTCCCCGCTCGCGCCAGCGCGTTGGCGAGCGAGCAGAGGAAGACGCCGAGGCCGGCGACGAGCAGGCTGATCGCGAAGCGGTTCACCCGCACCCCGTCCACGGCGCGACCCTAGGTCCGGTCGGAGGACGGGAGGTCGGAGGACGAGCCGTCGCGCCGCCGGCCGTCCCGCAGCCCGGCGAGGAGGTAACCGGCGGAGGCGGCTCCGATCCCGGCGATCAGGGCGAGCGAGCGGAGCGGCCCGTAGGGGTCGCCGCGCAGCAGCTCGCCCAGGCCGCGCAAGAATCCCATCGGCACGGTCACGAAGAGGTGGCGGCGCTCCGCTTCGAGCCCCGAGTCGGCCCCGACGGTGCTCGCCAGCGCCGCCTTGCTCTCGCCCTCCTCGAAGCTGCGGACGAGGAGGTAACGGAACGTCGTCCGTCCCGGCACCACTTTGTGACGGACCCGTGCGGTCGGCTGGTAGATCCAGCGCTTCTCCGGGAACGCGGCGCCGATCCGGATCCCGAGGCTGGTGTCCTCGAGGGCGTGGCCGGCCGAGAGGACCTCGCCGCCGAGCCGTAGCTCGCGCGGCCTCACCCCGGCCGTGAGGCCGCCGATCGCCTCGAGTGCCTCCCGGCGGACCGCCATGTTCGCGCCGATCGCGTTGCGGATCGGGGCCGGCTCGGTCGGTAGGCCTCGGTAGGAGCAGCCGAAGACCCAGTAGAACTCGGTCGGGAACCAGCGGGGTTCGACGCCGACCCACTCGGGGTCCAGGGCGCCGCCGACGCCGATCGTCCGCTCGTCGGCAAAAGCCGCGGCGAGCTCGGCGAGCCATCCGGGCTCCGGTGCCGCATCGTCGTCGGTGAAGGCGACGAGCTCCCCGCGCGCCGCTTCGACGCCGGTGTTGCGGGCACCGACGATGCCGCGATCGCCACGATTCTCGAGGACGGTCACACCGGTGAGATGCTCGCGCCCCCACGCCGCCAGCTCGGTGTTGTGGTCGATCACCACGAAGATCTCCCGGGGGGCGAGGGTCTGGGCGTTCAGCGCCGCCACGCAGGTTTCGAGGTCGGCGGTAGCGTCGAGGCTCCAGGCGGCGACGACCACCGAGAAGCTCGGGTCGGCGGCGGCTGCCCCCGCCGGCTCAGCGCTTGGCGATCGGTGCGGCGGCACGGGCCTGCTCGATTGCGGCCGGGCCGGCGACCGGGTGCTCGCTGGGGATGCTGCGCCGGCGCCGCGCCTCGCGGACGATCGTGCTGAGCACGCGTACTCCGTCGCGGAACGCGTTGAGATTGCTGACACCCGAGAGCCGCTCTTTCTCGTAGCTCGGCACCTCGGCGATCTTCATCCCGGCACCCGCGATTCGTAGGTTGATCAACGTCTCGACCTCGAAGCCGGGCACGTCGAGCGAGATGAAGGGCAGGCAGCGGACCCAGAAGGCGTTGTAGCCATAGCAGAGGTCGGTGAAGCGGGTTCCGTGCAGCACGTTGGCGGTGCCGCTCAGGCAGGCGTTGCCGAGCTTGCGCAGCGCGGTGATGTCGGCGGAGCCACCGCCGTCGAGGAAGCGGGAGCCCTTGGCGAAGTCGGCGCCCTCCTCGAGTGCCTCGACAAACCGGGGGATCTCGGCGGGATCGGCGGAGCCGTCGGCGTCGAGCATCACGACGAGGTTGCCGGTGACGGCCGCGAAGCCGGTCCGCAGCGCGTCCCCCTTGCCCTTGCCGCCTTGCGTGGTGACCCGGATCGACGGGTAGGCGCGCCGGGCCACCTCGACCGTCTTGTCGCGCGAGTTGCCGTCGACGAGGATCACCTCGTGAAGGCCGTCGGGGAGTTCGCCGAGGACCTGGGCGATGTTGTGCTCCTCGTTCATCGCAGGCACTACCACGCTGACCTTGGTCTTGCGGTTGCCCGAGCGGCGGTCGGGCCCCCGGTATGGGAGGGCATCGCGGGCGGCGAGCGCTTCGACCTCGATCAGCGGCACGCCGCCAACCCGCGAGGGCCGTGCCGACGGGGCCTCGAGCAGGTCGAGCGGCCGCGGCAGCATGCTGACCAGCACTCCCACCGCCTTGAACGCGCGGACCAGGGCCAGCAGGCCCTCGTCGTCGGCATGCCTGGTCGCGATCACGACGCGGTCGGCATCGTGGCGTTCGACCAGCTCCAGCGCCCGGGTCCGGCCGGCCGAGTCATCGGGCTCCAAGGGCGGCACCGTCGCGACGACGGTCGCGTGCCGGCGCAGCGGCGGGTAGGCCTGCAGGCGCTCGGCCACGTCGGCGTCGCCGACCAGGACCCAACGCTCGATCGGCGTGAGGCTCTGCAGGTAGGGGGCGGCGACGGCCCGGACCCCGAAATCGAGGACCGCGAAGGCGGCGAAAAGGGCCAGCTGCTCGGCCCCGTCGAGCGGGGTCAGGAGCGAGGCCGACCAGGCGAAGAGGGCACCGACCAGCAGCCGGATCACCGACCAGCCGACGCCGCTTTCGTCGGCCAGGATGCCGCGCGCGGGCCGCGCCCCGTAGACGCCGAGGAGGCCGTAGACGAGGACCAACAGGGCGGGCGCCACCGGCAGGGCGGGGAACACCTCGACCCGCGCGATCAACGCCACCGCGATCAGCGCCACGGCCGAGCAGGTGAAGTCGATGAACGGCAGAAGCCACCACCCGATCCCGCGACGGGCCATCGGCATCGAGTCGATCGACGGCCGATCCTGGACGAGCGCCTCGTGCGCCATCGGCGAGATGCGCTCGTCTATCGGGATCTCGATCGGTGGTTGCATCTGGTCATTTTGAAGGGTTTTGTTGATGCCCATATCGGCAGCCCGCTGCCGAAAAGTTGAGCCCTGGCGAATTTCCCCCGCCTGGTGAGGTTCGCCTCCCTGGTTGTGCGGGTGCCCGACACCCGTCGGCATTCTTTCAGCAGTCGACCGAACCCGTGGGCGATGTCGTGCCGCTTTCGCCACCTCCGTGTCCCTGAACCGGTACTTGCCCGGCTCGCCGCCTACAGCTCGTAGGCGGCCTGCAGCTCGGGGTCCTTGGCGGCCAGCATTTCGGCCAGCTCGACCATCACCTTGCACTGCTTCCAGGTCGCGTCGTCCTGCATCTTGCCGTCGATCATGTGGACGCCACGGCCGTCGGGGATCGCCTCCAGCACCTTCTTGGCGAAGACGACCTCGTCGGCCGGCGGGCTGAAGACCTTCTTCGCGATGCCGATCTGCACCGGGTGCAGCGACCAGGCGCCGACGCAGCCCATCAGGAAGGCGGCGCGGAACTGCGCCTCGCAGCCGGCGACGTCCTTGATGTCGCCGAAGGGTCCGTAGAAGGGCAGGATCCCGGCCGAGGTGCAGGCGTCGACCATGCGGGCGATCGAGTAGTGCCAGAGGTCCTGCTGCGCCGAGATCCGGCCCTCCTCGGGGTTCTCGGGATCGGGCGGGTCGTTGAGGACGAGGTAACCGGGGTGGCCGCCGCCGACCCGGGTCGTCTTCATCCGTCGCGCCGCGGCGAGGTCGGCCGGACCGAAGCTCATGCCCTGCATGCGCGGCGAGGCGTTGGCGATCTCCTCGAGGTTGACGACGCCCTGCGGCGTCTCCAGGATCGCGTGGACGAGGATCGGGCGGTCGAGACCCGCCTTCGCCTCCAGTTGTGCCAGCAGGCGGTCGACGTAGTGGATGTCCCAGGCTCCCTCGACCTTCGGCACCATGACCACGTCGAGCTTGTCGCCGATCTCACCGATCAGCTGCTCGAGGTCGTCCAGCACCCAGGGGCTCTCCAGTGAGTTCACCCGCGTCCACAGTGAGGTCGACCCGAAGTCCGACTCCTTCGCCGCCTGGATCAGGCCGGCGCGGGCGGCCTCCTTGCGGTCCACCGGGACCGCGTCCTCGAGGTTGCCCAGCAGGATGTCGGTCTGCTTGGCGATGTCACCCGCCTTGGCGACCATCTTCGGGTTCGAGAAGTCAAGGAAGTGGATCATCCGCGAGGGGACGACCGGGATCTCGGTCAGCGGCTGCGGCGCGCCGATCGCCTGCGGATGGAAGAAGTCTCTCGGGTGTTTCAAAGCGCTCCTCGCGTCGTTTCTTGACGGCGCGAAATCTAGTCGAAGGACCTGGCCCGGGCGCGGTAGCGGTAGGCGGCATCGAGGCCGCGCCGGGCCGCGGCGCCGGCGAGCCCGCCGGGGCCGATCACCATGATCGTCACCCCCCGCCGTTCCGGCAGCAGCCGGTTGAGGAACTCGTTGGCGGGATCGGCGCAGGTGTCGAGGAGCCGCTCCGAGCGGTCCGCGAGGAATATCCGCATCGCGTCGATTTCCAGCTGGATGCCCGGCGCGAAGCGGCGGAACCGCTCGTCGTAGGCCATCTTGAAGCCGAACAGGGTGTCGCCGGCGCTGACGTTGGATTGCATTGCCAGCGTCTCGCCACCGGCCTCCAGCGAGAGCAGCTGCAGGCGCCCGGCGCGGGCGAAGCCGGCGCAGGCCGCGCGGAAGAACTCGCTGTCGCCGGCGCTCGCCATCGCCGTCCCCTCGCGCCCCTTCCAGCCCGCTGCCTCCAGGTGCAGGAACTCCTCGACCGCCGCCGGGTCCCCGGCCCGGTCGCGCACCACGGGTTCCTCGCCGAACGCCTCGGCCAGCTGTTGGCGGCGGCGCGCGAGCTCGCGCCGGCGCTTCGGCTTGAGTGCCGCCAGGTGCGCATCCGGCTCCGCCGAGCGCGCCAGCGCGGCCCGCTCGGAGACGCGCTCGAAGAGGATCTCGGCGCGCCCGACCGCGTCGGCGGCGCGCCGCACCGCGGCGGTGATCTCGGCGTCGACCGCTTCCCACAGCAGCAGGAACTGGCGGTCCGGCGCCCCGCCGCGCGCGGCGACCAGCGTCGCGGCGAAGTCATCGACGTGCCCGGGGGCGACGAGCGGGGTGCCGGCGTAGGAGTAGGGGTGGCGCCAGCTCGTCGTCGCCAGGCGGCGCATCGTCCCGACCGGCAGGCAGGCGATCCACTCGCCGCCGTCGGCCAGGATCAGGAGGCGCGGTGGCACCGCGTTCGGAGAGCCCGCCGCGGCGGTGACGAACTCCGGCTCGAAGAACGGATTCGGCTCGACCGCGTGGTCCGCCAGCGCCGCCCAGGCGTCGAGGTCGGCCGGCGTCAGCGCCTGGAGGGACCTTTCGAGGAAGCGCACCCGCGCCGAACCTACCGCACTGGACGCTGCCGTCGATATCCTCAGCACACTGAGAAATCTCAACCAGGCAGGAGAAATGGCCGTAGACACCGCCGCCTATCGCGAAATGACCGACGAGCAGGAAGCGATCGTCGAAATGGTTCGGCAGTTCGCCGACGAGCAGATCATCCCCAACGCCGAGCACTACGACCACGAGGACACGTTCCCGGAGCCGATCGTCGAGCAGATGAAGGAGCTCGGGCTGTTCGGGGTGACGATCCCCGAAGAGTACGGCGGCATGGGGCTCGACCTGACGACCTACGCGATGATCGTCGAAGAGCTCTCGCGCGGCTGGATCTCGATCTCGGGCGTCGTCAACACCCACTTCATCGGCTCCTACCTGTTGATGAAGTTCGGCACCGACGAGCAGAAGCAGTACTTCCTGCCGAAGATGGCCACCGGCGAGATCCGCGCCGCCTTCTCGCTGTCGGAGCCGGAGACCGGCTCCGACGTGCAGGGCATCAAGGCCACCGCCAAGCAGGACGCGGATGGCAACTGGGAGCTGAACGGCCAGAAGATGTGGGTCACCAACGGGCTCGGCTCGGGCGTCGTCTTCGTACTGATGAAGACCGACCCGAAGGCCGATCCGCCCTACAAGGGCATGACTTGCTTCATCACCGAGAAGGAGCCCTGGAAGGAAGTCAACGAGGGCGACTTCGCCGGCCTCACCGTGCCGCCGAAGATCAGGAAGATGGGCTACAAGGGCGTCGAGTCGACCGAGCTCGTCTACGACGGCTACAAGTGCTCGCCGGACCGCGTGCTCGGCGGCCCCGGCGGCGTCGGTGAGGGCTTCGTCCAGATGATGGACGCGCTCGAGGTCGGCCGCGTCAACGTCGCCGCGCGCGGCGTCGGCATCGCCCAGCGGGCGCTGGAGCTGGCGCTCAAATACAGCCAGGAGCGCAAGACCTTCGGCAAGCCGATCGCCCAGCACCAGGCGATCTCCTTCAAGCTCGCCGACATGGCGACGCGGCTCGAGGCGGCTCGCCTGGTCACCCGCAAAGCGGCGCGGCTGAAGGACGCGGGCGAGCGCTCCGACCTCGAGGCGGGGATGGCGAAGCTCCTGGCGTCGGAGACGGGGAAGGAAAACGTCGAGGACGCGTTCCGCATCCACGGCGGTTACGGCTACTCGAAGGAGTACGAGATCGAGCGGCTCTACCGCGATGCGCCGCTGCTCCTGATCGGCGAGGGGACCTCCGAGATCCAGCGCATGGTGATCGGCAAAAAGGTCCTGCAACGGAACAAGATCTGAGCGGGGGGCGGACCAGAGATGGCTTCCACTCCTGACCTGATCCGCACCGCGATCGAGCGCTTCCAGGCCGAAGTCCCGGCCTTGGCCAAACTGAAGCTGGTCTTCGGCCTGGAGCTGCGCGCCAAACACGACATCCAGCTGTACCGGGTGGAGCTGCCGGGTCCGGTGATCAAGAAGGACCTCGCCCAGGACGAGCGGGTGCTGGTGGAAATCGACCGCCCGCAGTTCAACCAGCTGGCCGAGAAAGGGACGCTCGCCAGCTATCGCCGCGCCGCCGAGACCGGCCACATCAAGGTCAGCGGCGACTCCAACGTGACCAAGCTGATCGTCCAGGTGGTCGAGAAGCAGGAGCAGCGGAACCGGCTGCGGAAAGTGCATTGAGCTCTTTGGGCTCTCACCGGGGAACCCACGCGCTGTTGCAGTCCGAGGAGGAGTGGGGGGTCCGCGACAGGGTGCTCTCGGAGACGCTCACCGCGCTCGCCCGGCGTGAAGTGCCGGCCGCTCGCCGCGGCCTCGACGTCGGTTGTCAGAACGGTTGGACCACCGATCGTTACGCCAAGCTCACCGACTTCGACTGGGTCGGGATCGACCCGGTGCTGAAGGAGGACCAGCGCTCGCCGGAAGGCGTCGACCTCCATCCCGGCGCCGCCGACAAGCTCGACTTTCCCGACGACGCCTTCGACGTGGTGATGCTGGCCAACGTCTACGAGCACATCTTCCCGGAGAACCGGATCGCCTCGTTTGCCGAGATGCGTCGCGTGCTCAAACCGGGCGGCGCCGTCGTCGGCCAGATCCCCAATCCGTACTTCCCGATCGAGTCGCACAGCCGGCTGCCGTTCATGGGTTGGCTGCCGATCCGCGCCCAGAAGGTCTACTGGAAGCTCACGCCGGTCGCCTGGGAGCACGACTTCTTCGTGGTCACGCCGCGGCACCTACGCCGCGACGCCGCCGCCGGCGGCCTCGAAGCGACCATGGTGCGCAAGTTCAACTATCCGCCCGAGGTGATCCCGGCGCGAGTACGCGGCGTCTACCGGGCGCTGCGCGCGCCGATGCGCGTCTGGCCGTGGGCGTGGCAGTTCGTGTTACGCCCGCGCCCGGAGAACTGAGTCCGTCTACAGCCGAACGAGATTGGGCGCCGCGATCGTGCGGGTGACGCCGCGGAAGTCGATCACCAGCGGGGCCTTCTCGACCACCAGCTCGTAGTCGAGCTCCTTGTGCGCGGTGACCACGGCGACGATGTCGGCCGCGGCCAGCCCGGCCTCCAGGTCGACCGACTCGAGCCCGAGTTTGCTCAGCTCCGGGACGTAGGGGTCGTGGTAGGAGAGGTCGGCCTCGAGGACCTTCAACAGCCGCATCATCTTCAGTGCCGGGGACTCGCGGATGTCGCCGGAGCCAGCCTTGTAGGCGGCGCCGAGGATCATCACCTTGGAGCCCTTGACCGGCTTGCCGGAGAGGTTCAGGGCCCGCTCGATGCGCTCCACGCAGTAGGCGGGCTGGGCCTGGTTGACTTTCCCCGCGAGCTCGATGAACTCCGGGTAGAAGTCGTGCTCGCGGGCCTTGAACGCGAGGTAGAAGGGGTCGACCGGCAGGCAGTGACCACCCATCCCCGGACCGGGCTCGAAGCGCATGAAGCCGAAGGGCTTGGTCGAGGCGGCGTCGATCACCTCCCAGACGTCGATCCCGAGCCGGTCGCAGAGCTGTGCCAGCTCGTTGACGAGGGCGATGTTGACCGAGCGGAAGATGTTCTCGAGCAGCTTCGAGAGCTCGGCGGCCTCGGGCGAGGAGAGGACGACGACCGTCTCACAGATCTCGGCGTAGAGGGCACGGGCGCGCTCGGTGCAGGCGTCGGTCAGGCCGCCGACCAGCTTCGGCGTGGTGCGGACCGTGTAGTCGGTGCGACCGGGATCGATGCGCTCGGGCGAGAAGGCGAGGTGGAAATCACGGCCGACCTTCATCCCCGACTCCTCGAGGATCGGCGCCACCTGCTCACGGGTCGTCCCCGGATAGGTGGTCGACTCGAGCACGATCAGCTGCCCCTGCTGCAGCACCTGGGAGAGCGCCGTCGCCGCGTCGAGCAGGTAGGTGAGGTCGGGTTCCCGGGACCGGGTCAGCGGCGTCGGCACGCAGATCACGATCGCGTCGCAGGTCGCCAGGTCGGCGTGGCGCGAGGTGGGGTGGAGGCGCTCGCGGATCGGGGCCAGCGTCGCGTCGGTGATGTCCTCGATGTAGGAACGGCCTTCGGCGAGGGCGCTCGTCTTGCGCTGGTCGAGGTCGAAGCAGACCACCTCGTGACCCTCCTCGGCGAAGGCCACGGCCAGCGGTAGGCCCACATATCCAAGTCCGACGATTGCGATCTTCATGGCGCTGAGTCTAGATCGCCGGCCGGCCCCCCCTCCTTTAGCATTGCGCGCCCAAACCAAGAAAAGGCAGGAAAGCTTTGAGCGAGCAGATGACGAACGAGTTCACCACCGACCAGGCGGAGCGTGAGGCGAGCGGGGCCCACTCCTACGGCCGGTACCTCGAGGAGTTCGAGGTCGGCGACGTCTACAAGCATTGGCCGGCGAAGACCGTGACCGAGTCGGATGACCACCTCTTCTGCCTGATCACGATGAACCACCATCCGCTGCACCTCAACGACGTGTACGCGGCGGGCTCGCAGCAGGGCCGCAACGTGGTCGTCGGGCCGCTCGTCTACTCGTTGGCCCTGGGGATGTCGGTCTCCGACGTCTCCGGCAAGGCGATCGCCAACCTGGCGACGGAAGAGCTGAGCCATCCGAACCCGGTCTTCCACGGCGACACCCTGTTCTGCGAGACCGAGGTCCTCGAGGTCAACCCGTCGCGGTCGAAGCCGGATCGCGGGATCGTCAAGGTCCACACCCGCGTCCTCAACCAGGACGGCGTGCTGGTGGCCGAGTTCAAGCGGCTGGTGCTGGTTCCGCGCCGACCGAGCTGATTTAGCGGAAGAAGAGAATCGGGGGCTACCCTTTGCTCATGGCGCCCCGCCTCCGCAGTCCGGCTGCCGCCCTCTTCGGGGCGCTGGTCTGTGTCCTTCTGGCGGGGGCGACCATGACCGCGGTCTACGTGCTTCCCGGGGTGCAACGGCTCGACGCAGTCGCGTTGCACGGCTTCAACACCCTGGAAGGCGGGCCGCTGGCCGGTCCGACGCTGACGCTCGCCTTCATGTCGGCGCCGCTGGCGATCGTCCCCGGCCTTCCGCTCCTCTACTGGGCGGGCTCGCACTGGGGTCGCAGACGCGAGGCGCTTGTCGGCGTCGCGGTCGTCCTCGGTTCCTCCGCGATCGCGGAGGTGGTGAAGGTGGTGTCCGCGCACGAGCGGTTCCAACCCGTGCTCGGCCCGCATCAGGTCAATGCGGCCTCCTTTCCCAGTGGGACCGTGGCCGTGGTGATGGCATTGGTGGTCGCGGCGCTGATCGTCGTCCCCGACCGCCTACGGGTTCGAACCGCGATCGTCGGGATCACGGCGGTCGTGCTCGTCGCCTTCTCGGTTCTGGTCAACCTTTGGCACTTCCCCAGCGATGTTCTCGGCGGCATCCTCATCCCGACCGCCTGTGGGTTCGTCGGCATCGCGGCCCTGCGCCACATGCGGCGGCCGCGCGTCGAGCGCTCTGCGCGGCTGACCGCCCGCCGCCCCGTCGGCCGTCCCTCGCGGGCGATGCTCGAGGCGGGGGCGGCAGCGGCCTTCGCCGCTTGCGTCGCGGCTGTTCTGATCGCCGGACAGCGGGTCGTCCACTACGCCGACCACTACACGACGACCGTCTTCTCGGCGCTGGCCATCTCGGCCGTCGCGGCGGCGCTCCTCACCCTCTTCGGGCTCGCGGCGGCGGACGACTCCTGATCACCTGGCCTTAACCCGCCTCCCCGGCGGATCGAGGACAATCGGCGGAGGCCACAGGCATGCGGGTGCCTGTGGATCAACGACTCAGATCACGCAGGGGGTTCTTTTGATCGGCTACTCCTTCTTGGGCATGGACCAAACGTCCAGATTTCGTGCGGACGTTGTGATGAGCGCGGCCGCCTTTCCGCGAGCGGTGGGCGGCACCGGCCGATTCGCTCTCCGTGCTCAATCGCCCCGGAAATAACTTCGGTCGCCTGCCTGTCGCCCTTCTCCTCGTCGCCTTCGTGACCCTCGTGGCCGTCGCGGCGATCGGCGCGACCACGGCCTCGGCACGGGCGACGGGCTGCGCGCCGACGCTGGAACCCCGGAGCCACCTGGTGGCGGGCCGCTCGATCGCGATCACCGGCACCGCGTGCGCGCCGACCGGGATCCTCGCCAGGTCGGGTAGCCACTGGGAACTGCTGGCGAGGACGCGCCCGGATTCGTCCGGGCACTTCAGGACCACGGTCAAAGTCCGGATCCACAGGGGTGTCAAGGCGATCGACCTGAAAGCAGTGAGCTCGAACAACAAGATCTCGCGCAAGGTCCGCGTCGCAGTGGACTCGGTGACCAAGCTGGGCAGTTCGAAGGCTCTCGTCGCGGAAGCTCCGTCTGGGACCGCGTCGGCGGGAGGCGCATCGTCGGGGAGCACATCGGCGGGCAGCGACAGCGTCTCGCCGAGCGGGCTCCGTTCGTCTGGCAGCACGGAAACGGGCGGGAAGACCGGCAAGGGCAACGGGAAGTCGAAGACGACGCCCACGCCGACGCCGACGCCGACGCCGACGCCCACGCCGACGCCCACGCCCGAACCCACCCCGACCCCAAGCCCCGAAGCGAGTGGCTGTCCGCTCGGCGCCAACTCCACCCAGGGACCCCTTCCGATGACGCTCCCCGGCTGCCGCCTGGTCGCCTCGGACACGGCCGCCGAAGCAAGTCCGATCTCCTTCTGGAGCGAAATCATGTGCGCCAACTCGTCGCGCTACTCCTGGGGCACAAGCGGCGGTGACGCGCAGCCGACCGCGATGGGCGCTGCGCAGGGCAACGAAGACTTCCGGCGCACCACGGTCGTCGACGGAGACGAAGTCTGGGGTTCGCGTTGCGAGCTCGGCCAGAACGACAGTCGTTATGGCCACACGGTCTTCTACCACCAGGGCGAACACCTCGTGACCTACTACTCCGAGCGCCTGCCGTCCAACTTCCCGCTCGGCATCACCAAATGGCAGACGGTGATGCAGATGAAGCAGGCCCAGCCCTCCGACGGCGGGGGCGGCGCCCCGATCCTGGAGATGGAAGCCCGCCAGGGAAAGTGGGTCGTGGTCCAGAACTGGCAGGATCTCTGGAGCTTCCCGGCCCAGGCCGGCAAGTGGACCCGCTTCGCCTGGGACGTCTACTACTCCCAGGATCCGAACCAGGGCTGGCTGCAGGTCTCGGCCGACCTCAACGGCGACGGCGACTTCGAAGACCCGGGCGAGCGCAGCCCAGTCTTCCACGTGGCGACGCTGAAAACGGAGATCGAAGGCCCGAACGGGGCGAGCGACGGCCTCGCCGCCGGCCAGCCGATCCCCTCGCACCTACGGATGGGGATCTACCATGACCCCACGATCTCCTGTCCGGCGCCGACCGGTTGCTCGGTCGAATTGGACAACGTGCAGGTGGTCGCTCCTCGCTAGATGATTGATTCCCCGGGTTCCGGCCGTGAAGCCGGCGCCCCGGGGGCGGGGAGGGATGCGGCCCCCTGAAGCTGCCGCCCCCAGGGGAAAGGGATGCGGCCGTCTCGTCCACGGCCCGGGCAGGCTGTGGCCGTGGCCGAGACGGCCGGGGGATGCGGGGAGCGGGCGGGGGGAAGCACGGAAGGCCCTGGCGGGGAGGATGCGGGCGAGCGTGAGGCGGATCCCTCACGGGTCTCCCACGGATCCCCCCGATCCCGGCGTCCGGGGGCCGGAGGGTGCCACGAATCCGTCACGGGACCGTCACCGAAGAGCGACCCCGTCACGAAGACGTAGGGAACTCCACGCCTCCTCCCGTGTCGTCCAACGCCCACGGACGCGCTGCGTGGGTTTTCCACCGTATAGGGGGGTCGATACACGCAGCGTGTATCGACCCTCTTCTCCGACCCGCCCCACCGGTCAGGGATCTCCGTGGTTCGAAATGGTCGCCATACGCCCATTTCGAACCACGGAGGCGTCGGGAACCCCGACGCCTCCTCCCGGGTCCCTCCATGATCAGGGAGCTCCGTGGCGGATCTCGGGTCCCCGGGACCCGAGATCCGCCATGCCTACCCCACCATCGGGAGACCCGTCAGCGAAGTCCGACCTCGTGACGTCCCCGTGTCGTCTTGCCCACGACCTCCTCCCGTCCTGTGCCGCCTTCCCCACGACCCCCCCTCCCGTCCCGGGCGCCTCATGGCGCTCACAGCCTGCCAGGAGCGCCATGAGGCGCCCGGGACGCAGCTCGGACGGGCGCGGGCGCGGAGTCGGGGCGTCACGCGCCTCCGCACCGCAACTCGGCTAGCCGCAACGGCCCCACACGACACCCCGGCCCCCCGCTCGCCCGCAGAATCGATCATCTAGACACGGGTCGCGGTCTGCGACCATTCGAGGCGGGGGAATCGAACTGGCCGCCTCCCGCATCAACAAGCAGCGTCGTCTCACGACGATCGCCTCGGCGATCGTCGTGCTGGTCTGTGGGGGGGCCGTCGTCTTCGGGGTGGCGGGTTGCGGTGGCGGCTCGTCCGGCGATTCCTGTACCGCCGCCGATGGGTGCTTCGAATCTCGCCAGGGAATCGATGAACCGGTAGACCTCACGGTCGAATCGCTCCCGCAGCGCCCGGTCCGCCCCGAATCGGCGACGGCGCAGGAAATCGAACGCCACGAAAGGGCCTGCGAAGCCGGCAGTTGCCTGGCCCTCCCGCCTCTGACCGTGGCGACTTCGATCGCGGGGACGGCAACCGAAGAACGGGGGGCATCGAAGAACGCGGTGGACTCGAGGCGGGCCTGCCCGCTCGCCCCGACCGAAACCATCGGCGCGATCCCGATGGAGATGCCCAGTTGCCTTCTGGTCGCCTCGGATACTTCGTCGAACCCCAATGAGGGGCCGTTCTGGGGAGAACTGCAGTGCGCCGCGGCCTCGCGCTACGAACAGGTCACCGAAGGTGGGGACCCCAGCGCGACCGCCGCCGGGACGCCTCAGGACAACGCCGACTTTCGGCGCCTCACCGTCCTCAACGGTGACAACTTCTACGGTGCGCGCTGCGAGCTGGGGGAAAACAACAACCAGGGCGGCCCGACCGTCTTCTATCACCAGGGCGAGCACCTGGTGACCTACTTCTCGGAGAAACTGCCCGCGAATTTCCCCCTCGACACCAAGAACTGGCAGACCGTGATGCAGATGAAGCAGGCCCAGCCCTCCGACGGCGGCGGGGGCGCCCCGATCCTCGAGATGGAAGCCCGCGAAGGCAGGTGGATCGTCGACGACAACTGGCACGAACTCTGGAGCACCCCAGCGCGGACGGAAACGTGGACTCGCTTCGCCTGGGACGTCTATTACTCCCAGGATCCGAACCAGGGCTGGCTTCAGGTCTCGGTGGACCTCGACGGCGACGGCGACTTCAACGACCCCGGCGAGCGCAGTCCTGTCTTCCACGTGGCGACGCTGAAAACGGAGATCGAAGGCCCGAACGGGGCGAGCGACGGCCTCGTCGCCGGACAACCGATCCCCTCGCACCTACGGATGGGGATCTACCACGACCCCACGATCTCCTGTCCGGCGCCGACCGGGTGCTCGGTCGACGTCGACAACGTGCAGGTATTCGCACCGGCGCCGCTCGATGGCGGTTGACCCGGCGCGCGGTCTTTGTACGGACCCTCTAACATCGCTCCGATCCTCGGTAGCCCCCGAACCGATTCGATTGCCGTACGCCGACGTGTCGCCGCGGCTCTGTTTGTCGCGATCGCCTTGCTTTCCTGCCTCGGTGCGGTCGCAGGCAACGCCGAAGGCACCATGGCGCGCACCCCCACCCACAAGGGCGGCGCCTGCCCGCTCCATGGCTCGGTGCCGCTCAGATCGCTGCCGATGACGATCCCCGGGTGCCACCTGGTCGCCTCCGATACAGCCGCCAAGCAGAGTCCGATCCCGTTCTGGGGGCAGGTTTTCTGCCAGACGCAGGCCCAGGCCACCACCTCGGACACCGGCGGCGCCCCGGAATCCACCGCGACCGGTGCTGCGCAGGGAAACTCGGCGGCCAGGACGGTAACCGTCTTCGACGGCGACAACGACTGGGGTGAGCGCTGCGAGCTCGGCGAGAACGACTGGCGCGACGGCCCGACGACCTTCTACCACCAGGGTCAGCGACGAGCTACATATTTCTCCTTGCGGTTGCCGCAGAATTTTCCCCTCAACACCAATAACTGGCAGACCGTGATGCAGATGAAGCAGGCCCAGCCCTCCGACGGCGGGGGCGGCGCCCCGATCCTGGAGATGGAAGCCCGCCAGGGAAAGTGGGTCGTGGTCGAGAACTGGCACGATCTGTTCAGCTTCCCGGCGCGTAAGAAGACGTGGACCCGCTTCGCGTGGGACGTCTACTACTCCCAGAATCCGGCCAAGGGCTGGCTTCAGGTGTCCGCCGATCTGAACGGCGACGGCGACTTCAACGACCCCGGCGAGCGCAGCCCTGTCTTCCACGTGGCGACGCTGAAAACGGAGATCGAAGGTCCGAACGGGGCGAGCGACGGCCTCGCCGCCGGCCAGCCGATCCCCTCGCACCTGCGGATGGGGATCTACCACGACCCCGCGATCTCCTGTCCGGCGCCGACCGGTTGCTCGGTCGAACTCGATGATGTGCAGGTGCTCCGATGAGCGGCGGCGGGTGGTTCAGACGGCCTGGAGCACGGGGCGCCCACTGAGGCCGCTGGGGGCCTCAACGCCGTAGAGCTCGAGAATCGTCGGGGCGACCGCGACGAGTGGCACCTTCTCGGCCAGCACCTGTGGCCGCACCTGTGGCGACCGGATCCACATCATCCCGTCCGGATGATGCTGGCCACTCTTCATCAGGTTCAGCTGGTAGAAGCAGTCGAAGAAGGGGACCGTGCTCCCGTCGGCGAGGGTGATCACCGCGTCCTCGTCGAGCTGGCGCCACACCTGGCAGCCGGTCTTCAACTCGCGGCCCTCACGCTTGGAGCGCATCAGCTGCTCGCCGTTGACGTTGATTTGCTCGAACTTTGCCTGCACCGCTTTTGCGGCCTCCTCGTCGGCGAAGTCGAGGTTGAACTCCTCGGCCATCACCGGCGTCACCTCGGCAGGCTGATCGATTCCGATCTGGCCGAGGAACTTCTGGAAGTCATTCGGCCGGTAGAGCACCTTGCCGCCAATGTCCTCGTACTTGACGCTCGGCTGTTGGCTGAGCGCGGTGAGGAGGATCAGGGTGGTGTCGTCGCCGACCATGGCCATCAGTTCGCCGAGTAGGCGATCCATCTGTTCGTATCCGAACAGAATGGCCTCTTGGTAGACGGCCTGCTCGCCCGGCTCCGGTTTGATCTTGAAGTGCTCCGGCTCCATGTTGCGCCAATAAAGGTGCTGATAGTGGGCGGTGCTGTTGAGGAAGAGGGTGGAGAAGTCTGGCTTTGCCCGCTTCCAGTGCCAGCGGAAGAGGTCGTACTGGATGCGATCGAGGATCACCGGCCGCTTCCACTTCACGTCGCCTCGTTTCTCCCCGCCGAGCTGCTTGACGATTGAGGTGATCGTCGAGAGGGAGAGCCCGTGGCGGAGCATGAATTTGAGGAAGTCGACCTGGTCACCGCGCGAGAGCGCCGAGTCTTCGCGGGTGTGCTCCTGCACGTTCGCGGAGACAAACTTGTAGTAGGGCAGCAGCTCGTAGTCGGGATAGGGCGGGACCCGTAGCACCCACGGGTCCGGCAGCACCCAGCCGTTGATCGGCGTGCGGTAGTTGATGTTCATCGATCCGCACACCCAGACGCTCTTGCCGTTGTCGGAGAGAACGTCCCAGACGTTGTCGGCCTCAAGTTTGTGACCGTCGCCGAGGTGGTGGATCTGATGTTCGGCGTAGGACAGGCCGGAGTGCACCGTTACCCATTGGATCCACGGCTCAAGGTCGGGCGCCGGCGCGTCGGCCTCGGTCACCGCGACCTGTGATTCGGCGTGCAGCCGTTTGAAGTTCGGCAGCTTTCCGGCTGCCATGAACTTCTCGGTCAGGGTCGGGGAAAGCTCGTTGAACTCAAGGGCGATCGCGCGCATGTGAGGCGGTCAGTATAGATGTCCCTCGTCCGGCGCTAGGCTGTCCCGCCCTTGCGGATTCTTATTCTCAGCCAATACTTCACTCCGGAGGCGCTGGCACCCCCGGCACGCCTGCATCCGATTGCTGCGACCCTCGCCGAACAGGGGCACGAGGTCGAGGTGATCTGCGAGGTCCCGAACTACCCGGAGGGGGTCGTGCGCGACGGTTACCGCGGCCGCCCGGTCATCCGCAAGGAGATCGACGGCTTCAAGGTCTCCTACGTCTGGGTCAAGACCTCGCCGGTTCGCTCGACCAAGGCCCGACTTCTTCTCTACGGCACCTATGCCACCTCTTCGGTGCTGTGTGGCGCCTTTAGTCGCCGCCCCGACGTCGTCTTCTGCTCGTCACCGCCGCTACCGGTGGCCGCCGCCGCGGCGGCCGTCGCCAAGCGTCACCGGGTGCCGTGGGTCTTCGACGTCCGGGATCCCTGGCCCGAGGCCGCCGTGGCGCTCGGCGAGTTGACCAACCCGCGGATCATCCGCTGGGCCGAGCAGCTCGAGAGGAGCCTTTACGCAAGCGCGTCCGCGATCGTGACCGTCACCGAGCCGTTCCGTGCCGACATTGCCGCCAAGGTGGATGACCCGGGGAAGATCTCGATCATCCCCAATGGCACGACGCGCCGCTGGATGGCGGCGGGGGAAGCCGGCGTCGATCGTGCGGAGGTCGAGTTGCCTGCCGACCGCTTCGTCTGGACCTATGCGGGCAACCTCGGCATTGCCCAGGGGCTGGGGGCGGCGATCGAGGCGCAGGCCGAGCTGGGCGAGGGTTTCCAACTGCAACTGGTCGGCACCGGGCCGGTCCAGGGCAAGCTGGAAGAGGAGGCGGCGAAGTTGCCCGCCGGAAGCGTCGTCTTCCGAGGTCTGGTCCCGCCCGAGGAGGCGGCCCTTTACTTGCGCGCCTCCGACGCCAATCTGGTCGCCCTCGGTGCCCAGCCGGCGTTGGCCAAGTTCGTCCCCTCGAAGCTCTTCGACTTCTGCGCGGTCGGCCGCCCCGTCGTACTCGCTGCGGCGGGGGAGCCGCAACGTCTGGCGGCGACCGCCGACGCGGCGATCCCGGTGCCGCCGGAGGATCGCGATGCTTTGGTCGCGGCGCTGCGCAAGCTGCAGGCCGACCCGGTCTTGTGCGCGAGGCTCAGCGAGAACGGGCGGCGGTTCGCCGCCGACTACCTGCGCGAGGATCAGGTCAAGCGTCTCGAGACGATTCTCGTCGAGGCCGTCGGGCGCCGCCCTTAGGCGGTTGCGGCCTCTCGACGCCGCCGTAGGCGGGCGAGCAGGCGGCCGACCAGCGAGAACAGATCATTCGCGGTCTCCGGCGCCAGGAGGCGGATACCGCCGAGATAGATTCCGGCGGCGACGATGCTCTCTCCGGCGATCAGGGCGAGCCCGCCCAGCGTCCCGAGGCTGGTGGCGTCGATCAAGACAAACTGGATCGGCACCAGGACCCCCGCCATCACCAGCCCCGCGACGGCGCTCGGCACGATCGAGCCGAGCATCTCCCACATCGAGCTATCGAGCAGGTCGGCCGTCTTCCAGAGTGCGTAGCCGCCCGCCGCGAGGGCGCCAGCGGAGGTCCCGATCGCGACCCCGATCAACCCCATCCAGAGGAGGGCGACCGCGACCGCGGCGCCGACCACCAGCATCACCGCCTGTAGGTTGACCAGGACCTGCGGTTTGCCGTCCGCCTTGACCACCTCGGTCGCGAACGCGACGATCGCGCCGCCTACCGGGGTGCCGGCCAACGCCATCGTCGCGTAGCCGGCGTCCTTCCAGACCTCGCCGAACACGATCACCGCGAGGGGCACGCCGAGGGGGACGAGGATAAGTCCGAGTGGGAAGGCGACCGCGCACATCAGTCGCAGCGAGCGCAGGCAAGCTTGACGGAAGCGCTCGCGGTCGTCGGTGATCCGCGACAGCGCCGGGAAGAGGACGTATGAGGCGCTCTGGATCACGACCAGGAGTGAGGTCGAGGACATCCGTTCGGCGTAGCGGTACTGGCCGAGTGGGTTGGAGCCGACGAAGCGGCCGAGGAGGATGACCGGGATCTCTTCGTTCAACCGCAGGACCATGATCGAGGCGAGGACGTGCCTGCCATAGCCAACCAGCTCCCGGTACATCCCGATCGAGGCCTTGCGGAAGTCCGGACGCCAGTTGACCAGCGCCCAGGAAAGGATCGCGTCGATCAATGCCGCGGCGTAGTAGCCGATCACCATCGACCAGGCACCGAGGCCGTTGCTCGCCGCGATGATCGCGCTGGTTCCCAGCGCGATCACGCCTACCGGCTGGATCACCATCCGCCGCAGGAAGGAGAAACGGCGCTGCAGCAAGGCCTCGGGGACGACGATCACCGAGCGGATCAGGAGGACACCGGCCATCGCCGCGCCGATCTCGCCGACCCGGTCGTCATGGAAGAGGAGGCCCAGTAGGGGCGAGGCGGCGAGGGCGGCGAGGCTGAAGGCGATGCCGCCGGCGATGGTGGCGAGGACCGCCGTGCTCGCCGCCTCCTCGATCCGGTCTTTGCGATGGATCAGGGCGGCCATCATCCCGGACTCGGTGAAGAGGGCGCCGAAGGTGGCGAGCAGCGAGCCGGCGGTGAAGACGCCGAACTCGTGTGGGCTGATCAGTCGCGCGAGGACAAGGTAGAAGCCGAGCGTCAGAACCTGGGCGCCGACGTAGCCGACCCCGGCCATGCCAACGCCGCGGACGACGGTGTCGCCCAGCCCCTCGCCGCCGAGATCGGGGTCGGCGAAAGAGGCGGCCTCGACGTCCTCGTCGGATTGGGGCGGAACCGGTTGCTCACTCACGGCACTCCTCCGGGAGACCGCGCTCAGCGCGCGAACCTCCGCCTCAACGAGCGTAGTCCGCCGGCGACCACCGGCCAGGCCGAGGTGGCGCGGGCTCGCCGCACCCTAGGCGAGACCTTGAGGCGGAAGGAGCGCATGTCGTCGTGGACGTAGATGCCGATGCGCGGCCAGGCCAGCGGCTTGGGCGTTGGTGCGCCGGCGGGAAGGGTTGCCGCCGCCGCGTATCCGGCGGCGCCGGCGGCGGCGGCAACCGCGTCGCTGTGGTCGCCATACGGGTAGGCGATCGTCGTGCACGAGCCGAGCTCCGCTTCGCATGTGGCTTTCGATTCGGCCAGCTCGGCCCGCATCCGCTCGGACCTGATCTGGCTCAGTTTCGGGTGGCTGCGGGTGTGCGAACCGATCTCCCAGCCCGCATCGCGCAAGCGTCTTACCTCGTCCCAACCCATGGGGATCAACTCGCGCTGATGCTCGCCGCCGAGCCAGTGTTCGATCCCCGGCCAGGCCATCGGTCGCTCGCTGCCGATCCAGTCGGTGGGAACGAAGAGCGTCCCTGGTAGGCCGAGCTCGGCGAGGATCGGCTGCGCCAACTCGATCACCGATCGATAGCCGTCGTCGAAGGTGATTGCGACGCGACGGCCAGGGCCGCCGGCCACCAGCTCGCCGAAGGTGACGCCGCGGTACCCGTGGTCGACCAGGTACTTGAGATGGGCCCGCAGGCGCTGAGGGGAGATCGCAAGGTCGGCGGGCCAGGTCGGGCTCACCGCGTGATAACAGAGGACGAGCGAGTCGTCGCGACGGCTCATGTTGCGTGGCTCCACGGCAGACGGTGGGCAAGAACGGGGTTGCGTGGGACGGCGAGCCGGAAGGCGATGGCGGCGGCGATCGCCCGGCTGCGGCAGAGGCGCGACCCGCGGTAGCGCTCGAAGGCGTCGACGGCGACAGCCAGCTGCGGGCGGTGTGAGAGCTGATCGAGGACTCGCAGCTGCTTGACATGAAGCAGGTGGTAGGCGGGGCTGGCGACATGCCTCAGGGGGTTCGGATAGAGGTCGTAGAGGGACCAGTAGCCGCAGTCGTAGCGGTGCATCAACTGCGCCAAGCCATCGGTCGTCGCCTCGAAGAGCTTCAGCGCCTCGGTGTCGCCGAGGCCGAAACCGACGTCGTAGAGACCCCACATCGCGAAGATCGCGCCGTTCAGGACCGCCGAGGGCTTCGCCGTCGGGTACTCCTCCAGCACCGGTTGACCGTCGATTTCTGCCAGCGTGCCGCCGTCCTCGGTCGACATCAGAAGGGTCTTGACCGTCCGCCGCGCGGCGTCGGCGTAGGCCTCCTCACCGGTTTGCAGGTGGACGCGGGTAAGCAGGCTGGCGCACTCGCCCTGGCCCATCGCCGAGATCCAAGGTGGATCGAGCGGGAAGGTGTGAGGCATCGACTCAAGGTGCATCCAGGCCCCATCGTGGGGTCCGTCCTGCTCAAGGTTGGCGACGATGTGATCGGCACAGGCCTTCGCCCCCTGCAGCCACTCGTCGCCCTCGCCGTCGAGGTAGCGCTCGATCGCCCCGAGGCCCCACTGGGCGTTGGTGACAGCAAACTGCTTCACCCGGGCTTCCAGCCAGAACGGAGGCCATGCCGGCGAGTCGTTCTTCATCCGGAAGTCGATGTAGTAGCCGCGCGGAGTGGTATCACGCTCCCAGTGGCGCCCGATCGGCGGATCGAAGGAGGCCTCGCTGCCGAAGGTGTTGGGGGATCCGGAATCGAGCCGGAGCCTGCGCCGCATCATGCGGAGCCTGTCGGCGGTGTTCGAGCTGGCCATCGTCTCGGTCATGGGCGGCGCGTAGAGTAGTCGCTTCCATGGACCGCGCCGAGCGTCGAATCCGCGTCCTCACCATGGTTGACGGGCTCGGAACGGCCGGGGGAGGCGAGGGTATCGCCCGTCAGATCGCTCTGCACCTCGACCGCGACCGGTTCGAGGTCGTCTTCTGCGTGACTCGGTGGGGGGCGAAAGAGGCCGCCGATGTGGACGGCCAAGTCGAGTTGCGCGAGGCGGGAGTCGCGCTCTTCCCGCTGTCGCGTGACGGCCGCTTTGACCTGGCGCCCTGGCGGAGCCTGGTCGGACGGGCGCGGCGGAGCGAAATCGACGTCGTGCATACCCACAAGATCGGCTCGAACGTGTGGGGGGCTTTACTTTCGCCGCTGATGGGCCGGCCGGTCTTCGTCGCCCATGAGCACACCTGGTCCTACGACGGCAATCCGACCCGCGTCTTCCTCGACCGTGAGCTGATTGCTCGCCGGGCCGATGCTTTCGTCGCCGTCTCGCGTGAAGACCAGCGGCGGATGATCGAGATCGAGGGCGTGCCACCGGCCAAGACGCGCTTCATCGCCAACGGTATCCCGCCGTTCCCGCCGGCCACACCGGGTCGCGATATCCGCGCCGAGCTCGCGATCGCCGCGGACGCGCCGCTGGTCGGCGTTGTCGCGACTCTGCGCCCGCAGAAGGCGCTCGAGGTGATGGTCCGCGCGGCGGCCCAGGTACATGAGGAAGTGCCGGAGGCAGTCTTCCTGCTGATCGGCGGCGAGGCGGAAGTGGTGGGCGAGGCGGATCGCCTGGCCGCGCTCGCCGGGGAGCTCGGCCTCGGCGATTCGTTTCGTGTGCTCGGTCAACGCGATGACGTCCCCGACCTGGTCGCGGCCCTCGACATCGGTGCGCTCTCATCCGACTTCGAGGGCAGCCCGCTCTCGGTGATGGAGTACATGGAGGCGGGGAAGCCGGTCGTCGCCACCAACGTCGGCGGCCTCCCTGACCTGGTGGTCGAGGGTGTCAACGGCTTTCTCGTCGAGCGCCAGGATCCCGCCGCCCTCGCGGCGGCTCTGGTCGCGCTCCTGCGTGACCCTGAGCTGGCCCGGCGGATGGGCGAGGCCGGGCGCACCCGCCGGCGCGAGGAGTTCTCGATCGAGGCCACCGCCCGCCGCTGCGGCGAACTCTACGAAGAGCTTATGGTGGCGAAGGGCTCGACAAGACAGGATCGCGATCGAAACGCGCCTTGACGGTGCCTTTGTCGGAGGCGCCCTAACGCCCTTCGATGAAGTTGGCGACGCGGTCGACCTCGACCTGGAAGGTGGAGGCGCGCACCAGCGCATTGCCGGCGCCGATCCGCTCGGTCCGGAGCTTGGGATCGGCGCCCAGTCGGGCGACGGCATCGGCCGCAGCCGGCGCGTCGCCGGCGGGGATCAGGCTGACGGCGCTGCCGACCGCGGCGCGGATACCGCCGACGTCGGTGGCGACCACGGGCAAGGCGGCGGCGAAGGCCTCGTAGAGGATCTGGGGGAGGCCCTCGGTCCAGGAGACGTGCAGGAGGACGTGGCTTTCGCGGTAGGCCTCCGCGAGACCACCGGCGTGGGGGACGTAGCCACGAAGGTCGGCACGATCGGCGACGCCGAGCTCTTCGAGGCGCTCGCGCAGCGCCGCTTCCAGGCCCCCCTCGCCGCAGACGACGAGTCGCCAGCGCGGATCACGCTCGACCAGCAGACGCAGCGTGTCGGCAAGCAACAGCGGGTTCTTCTCGACCTCGAGCCGGCCGACACTGAGCGCGACCAGCTCATCGCCCTCGTATGACACTTGGCGCGCCGCCGGGTCGACCACGTCGTCCTCGTCGACCAGCGACACGCTGATCTCCAGCAGGCGGCGCGAGTGCCGATAGCTCTCGGCAACCGCGGGGCCCACGGCGATCACCGAGCAGAAGCGGCCGAAGAAGCGAAAGGCGGCGTCCATCAGGTCGGCGATCCGGTGCAGTGAGCGCCGCCCGGGGTGGCGGCTGCGGACGTAGGCGGGCGTGTCCTGGCGGACGCCGAGGACGACCTTCTTGCGCCGCGCCCAGGCCATGAGGATGAACGGCACGGCGAACGGGTGGGGCCCGAAGATCGCCACGCAGTCCACCTCGTCGATCCCTCGCCAGAAGGCGCGGAGGGTGCCTGATGCGCCACGCAGGAACCCGCGGGGGTCGGTGAGCTTCGTGTAGTAGGGGAACGGGACGAACCCGACCGCCTCACCGAGCGGATAGCGGGCCGAATCGGAGCCGCCCGGGGCGAGCCGGCCGAGGATCGTCACCTTCTCCAGGCGCTCTCCGAGGCGATCGAGGAAGAGAGCGAAGGCGCGCTCGGCGTAGATCCGATCGTCTACGCGGTGGTACGCGTAGTCCGTGTAGGCGGCGAGCCGCATGTCAGGTCGCGAGCTCGTTCCGGCGTTCTTTGGTGGCCTTCATCTGGCGCCGGGCGATGCCAAGCATGGCTGGGCCGAGTCCGAGCAGAAGCCAGAGGGGCTTGCTGTACTCCTCCGAGATGAAGATGTCGGCGACCAGAGTGCCGATCAGGCCGACGGCCAGGCCGCGCGATAGTGCCTCGCAGCCACGGTCTCCGAGGGCGGCAAAATAACGCGCCGCCCGTAGCGCCGAGCGGACGCAGAAGAGGACGATGACGATGAACATGCCGAGGCCGATCAGGCCCAATTCGGCTGCCATCCCGAGGTAGGTGTTGTGGACCACTTTCGGGGTGGCGATGATCAGATCGGTGCGACCGAGCGCCCCGGGCTGGCTCAGGAGGTAGTGGCGGGCCGAAGTCTGGAAGTTGTTGGCACCGATTCCGATCAGCGGTTTCGATTCGACCACCCGCTCGGCGACCGCCCAGATGGTCGTCCTGCCCTCTTTCAGCTGGGTCTCACCTTCGCTGGTCGAGGCGATGCGTTCACGCGCTGCCGGGGGTGCCAGAACGGCGAAGTAGAAGAAGCTGCCGGAGGCGACGAGTAGCGCTGCCGCGAACGCGACGGGACGCCAGCGGCCACCGATGATCATCCCCGCGACCAGGGAGACCGCGAGGGCTACGAGACCGCCCCGAGAAACCGTGAGGAAGATGCCGAAGACGCATAAGACCACGCATGAGAGGGCAGCGAGCCGCAAGCCCGGCTTGTCGCGAACGTTGACCGTGAAGGCGGCCGAGAGCGCGACCCCTGCAACCAGGATTGAGGCGAGTTCGTTCGGATCGAGGGCGGTGCCATTCAGTCGCGCTTCTTCGCCGGCGGGATGGGCGAGTCCGTAGACGCAGGCGGCAAGGGCGCCGAGGACGAGCCCCGCGATCACCGTCATCGCCCCACGGCGGTTGCGGACGGCGGTGTAGACGATTGGGATCAGCATCACGTTGGGGATGTAGCGGGTGAGCGCGGTCCCGACCTCCGAAGGGCTCTCCGCCCAGGTCATGCCGAGGAGAATCCAGGAGAGGAATAGGCCGAGAAGTAATGAGATCGTCGGGTGGTCCTCGAAGAAGGTGCTCTCCTTGTCGCGGGTCGAAATCGCCGCGATCCATCCCGCGATCACCATCCCGCCGGCGAGCTTGCCGACGCTTGCCGATGATCCGAGGTCGAGCACCTCGAGGAAGCTGACGAAGGCGAAAAGGGCGACGCCTGCGGTGAAATTGACGAAGATCACCAGCGCGAACATGAGCCCGACCGCGCCGACCAGTGCCAGTTTCGGTTCGACTCCGGCGAGCAGCCCGATCACACAGCAGACGCCGAGGACCGCTGCCGTTCCCAGGTTCGACGGCGATCGCAGCCGCGCCGTCAAGCTAACCCTTGGTGGTGATCGACTCGTCCGCCGGGCGGCGGGAGCCGGCGGGAAGGCGCTTGCCGCCTTTGCCCTGGCGGGGACCCGGCGAGCCGCCCGGACGGGCGTAATGGTCGTCACCGTCGGCGGGCCGGTTGACTCCGATCAGGACGAACCCGGAGGGGACGATGCCATTCTCGTCGAGGAGTTCGGCAAGTTCGCTCAGCTTGTCGAGCCTCGTCCGACCAAGGCGGGTGGTGATCAGGACATCGTCAGCCGTGGTGGCCAGCGGCAAGCCGTCGGCGACCTCGTTCAGAGGGGGAGAGTCGACGATGACGTAGTCGGCCTTCTCCCGCGCCTCCTTGATCAGCGCTTCGGCGCGCGGGGTGGAGAAGAGGTCGGTGACCCAGTCGGCGCGGAAGTCGGGCTCGGCGAGCAGCAGCTTCAGGTTCGGGCCGTAATCTTTGGTGCCCACAAGGCACTCACCGAGGCTGGCTCGGTCGATCAGGGCGGTGACCACGCCCTCGGATGGGTCCAGGCCGAAGAATCGACCCAGCACCGGCCGACGCAGGTCGGCCTCGATCAGGATGACTCGACGGCCGAGCAGCGCCAGTGAGGCAGCGAGGTTGACCGCGGTCGTCGTCTTGCCCTCGGTCGGCGAGGAGCCGGTGACGAGGATCAGGCGCCCCTCCTCCTCGGTCCCCGAGCGGCGCGGGCCGGAGAGGGTGGCTCGCAAGGTCCTGTAGGCCTCGTCGACGAATGGGGATCCCTGACCGGGCGCCAGTGGCCGGTCGGTGCGCGAGCGGGCGCGCGGGATCCGGGCGAGGATCGGCAGGCGGTAGGTGCGACGTAGCTGCGACTCGCGACGGAGACGCGGGTCGAGCACTTGGAGGGCAAAGGCGCCGCCGATGCCGATGATCAGGCCGGCGATGATCCCGGCGACGATCGAGAGTGTTTTTTTCGGCGAGGACGGCGCGCTCGGTTCGGCGGCCTTGGTTTGAACCCGCATCGTCGGGTCCGGGCCGGCGCCCAGCGCCTTCAGCTCGGCGATCTGCGACTGGACCGTCGTGGCGCCGGCTTCGACCACTTCGGCTTCACCGTTGCTCGCGGCGACCGCTTCAAGCCGCGGTAGTCGTTCGGCGATCTCTTCGTGCATCGTCGCGGTGCGCTCTTCGACCGCGGCCGCGGCAAAGGCATTGGCGATTTCCTGGGCTTCCTTCGGGGAGCTCGCCTTGGCGGTGACGGCGACGATGTTGCTGTTGGCGACAGGTTCCGCGGACACCGCTTCGAGCAGTTCTTCCGGCGACTTGCCGCTGTTCAGCTTGCTCGCCGTGCGGCGGGCGACGTCGATGTTGGCGATCAGCTGGGAGGCGGTCTGGACGTCGCGAGTAGGATCGCTCGATTCACGCAGCAGGCCGAGACTGGTCAGGACCGGGTCGCTGCTGTTGACCGGCGTGATCAGCATGTCGGCCGTGGCGTCGTAGGACTTCGTCGCCGTGAGGACGTAGAGGATGGCGATCAGGGTCGTGACCAGGACCGCGGCGACGATCAGCCGCCAGCGCTCCCGCACCGTCTCGACATAGCGTTTGAGTCCCTGCTGCTCTTCGGCGGGACGCAGCCAATCGACTGAGCTTTTGTAGGGGGCAGGGGTCAACGTGGGCGGCTCGCCATTCTGTCACTTGCGTATAAGCGCACGATGAATCGTGGGACTATCGGCAGAAACCCACCCAAAACATGAGCGGTGCCGGCAAGTATGAGGATTTTCAGCTTGGAAACACGATCCGAAACGGCCGGTCCGATCCTCAAGGAAGCCGAATCGGCTACCGATGGACAGTTCACGCAGCGAGATGTACAAGTGACTTGACCCGTCCTTCATAATCCGAGCTTGTAGGACCCTAAGTGGCCTCAGATCTAGAAACCCCTACGTCCATGGGCCGGCTGGCGCGTCCGCGCGATCTCCCGCCCGTCCACCACCTCCAGTCGGCGATGATGGCCCAGCGCCGTCTGCGACTCGTCGTCTTCTGCGTGCTGCCCGCGCTCGCCGCCGGCGTGCTGGCAGGCCTGCGCTTCGGCGACCTCGGCTTCGGGGCGATCTCTGCCGTTGCGGTCTTCGCTGCCTGCCGGCTGGGGGAGCGCGAACGCATCCCGATGCACCTGATGCCGCTCTCGACCTTCGTCGTCCGCGCGCTCGCCCCGGTGCTGGGGCTCGGTCTGGCGCTGTTGCTGAACGTCGTCTATGGCGAGGGTCGTGAAGCGATCGGGATGCTCGTGCCGCTGGTCGGCGCCTGGCTCGTCCTCGCGCTCGGATCCTGGGCGATGCCGCGCTATCTCGCCTCCCACCAGGTTCGGGTCGCGATGGTCAGCTCTCCCGGCCTCGCCGTGGCGATGGCGTACGAGCTGAAAAGCGCCGGCATCCGCTCCTACGAGGTCGTCGGCTGGTTGGCCGACGGGCCGCCCGCTGCCGAACCATCGTCGGGGCCGCGCTGGCTGGGATCCCTCGATGACGTCCGCGGGGTGGTCGAGCGCCATGAGATCGAGCTGCTCGTCTACTCGAGTGGGGTTCCTGGTCATCCCGGCGAGCCGCAGATGGGGCGACTGGAGCTGTTCGAGCGTGTTGCCGCCTCCTGCCTCGACCTGCCCGTCCGTCTGCTGGAGGCGAGCCGCCTGTACGAGGAGCTGCTCGGCCATGTGCCGCTCGGCCAATCGACCTCGGCCTGGTTCCAGTACCTGATGCATCCTCGGTATCGGCCCGGCTCCTCGTTCTCCAAGCGCGCCTTCGATGTCGTCGTCGGATCGGGGATGCTGGTGATCCTCTCTCCGGCGCTCGCCTGCTTCGCCGTCGCCGTGAAGCTGAGCGACCGCGGGCCGGTCTTCTATCGCCAGCGTCGCGTCGGGGAGGGAGGACGCGAGTTCGAGATGATCAAGCTGCGCTCGATGCGGGTCGCCGCCGAGACGGACGGGGCGCAGTGGGCGCGGAGCGACGACGACCGCGTGACGTCCGTCGGCGCCCTGATGCGGCGCCTGCATATCGACGAGATGCCGCAGCTCTGGAACGTCATCCGCGGTCAGATGACGATCGTCGGGCCGCGGCCGGAGCGTCGGCAGATCGTCTCCTCACTGGAGCGCCAGTTGCCCTACTACGATCGCCGCCACCTGGTGAAGCCGGGCCTCGCCGGCTGGGCGCAGGCCTGCTGTGGATACGCCGGGTCAGAGCAGGGAACGAGCTGGAAGCTCTGCCACGACCTCTACTACCTGAAACATCGCTCGGTCTACTTCGACATGCTGGTCCTGTTGGAGAACGTCCGCGTCTCGGTCTCCGGCGTCCAGTTCGGCCTCGATGCCCCCCAGGAGCAGTTCATCCTCGGGCACAGCGACCAGCTGCAGTAGCGGCCCCGGCGGGGCTCAGTGGGCCTCGCCCGAGGCGTGGGCCGGGGGGCGCGACTCCTCGGCCAACGAGGTGATCTCGAGCGTGCCCTCCGCGGCCTCCTCCAGCACCTCCGTCGCCTCCTGGGCGGAGCGCGCGTAGAGCTCGACCAGGAGGTGGACGACGATCTGGTCGTCGTCGTGCTTGTGGAAGCGCACGTGGGTGAAGAACTCGCGCACGCCGGCGTCGCCGAAGGCGCCGTAGGTGAGGAACTCGGCAGCTTCCGGGCCGGAGCAGGTCTCGACCCGCTCGGCGTCGATGGTCACCGTGCAGGACGCGACCCAGGGCGTCCCCGCCACCATCCGCGGCCACCGCTCGCCCACCGGCACCACCTGATCGTCTTCAAACGTCAGGTGCGGCTGGTCGTGCATGCAGTCGAGGCACTGGACCACCGATTCCTGGACCTCGTCGACCCCTTCCGCCAGCGTCCCGGTCGCCGGGTCGACCCGGCGGATCGCGTCGTAGTGAATCTGGATCTCGAGGTTCTGCGACCAGCAGCGATAACACCGCAGCCAGGCCGAGCGGCCGTCTTGAAAATCGCTCATGGAGGCTATTGTCGCGCGCGACTGCTCTCGGCGTCGTCACTCACGCGCGGACCGGCCGGCGCGGCCGCCGAGCGGCCCTAGGCGGCCGCCCGCGCGCCGGCCCGCTCGCCGACCAGCTCGACGATCTCGGCCATGATCTGGTTGATGTCGAAGTCCTTCGGCGTGTAGACGCCCGCCACGCCCGCGGCGCGGAGGCGCTCGGCGTCGGCGGCCGGGATGATCCCGCCGACCACGACAGGGACGTCGACGCCCTCCTCGGCGAGGAGGCGGACGACCTCGGGGATCAGCTCGAGGTGGGAGCCGGAGAGGATCGAGAGGCCGACCAGGTCGACGTCCTCCTGCAGGGCGGAGTTGGCGATCTCCGCCGGGGTCAGGCGGATGCCCTGGTAGATGACCTCCATGCCGACGTCACGGGCCCGCAGGGCGATCTGCTCGGCGCCGTTGGAGTGACCGTCGAGGCCTGGCTTGCCGACCAGGATCTTGATTCGGTGACCGATGCGGTCGCTGGTCTCCTCGACGCGGCGGCGGATCTCCTCCAACTGCGAGCGGTCGGCGGGTGGGGCGGCGCCGTCGACGCCGGTCGGCGCGCGGTAGGCGCCGAAGACCTCGCGCATCGTCTGCGCCCACTCGCCGGTCGTCGCCCCCGCCTTGGCGGCGGCGATCGTCGCGGGCATGATGTTCTGGCCGTCGTCGGCGGCGACCCTGGCGAGCTCCGCAAGGGCCGCGTCGACCGTCGCCTGGTCACGACTCGCCTTCCACTCCTCGAGCGCCTCGATCCGCTCGCGTTCCACCTCGGGGTCGGGCGTCATGATGCCGCCGTCGGCGCCCGCGGTCAGCGGCGATTCCTCGGTCTCTTTGAAGCTGTTCTGGCCGATCACCTTCTGCTCGCCGCGCTCGATCCGGCCGACCCGCTCGCGGTGGGACTCGACCAGGCGGGATTTCATGTAGGGGACCGCCTTGATCGCGCCGCCGCGCTCTTCGACCACCTTCATCTCGGCGAGCGCCCCCTCGGAGAGCTCCGCGACCAGGCCGTCCATGACCACCGAGCCGGTGAAGATGTCGGGGTACTCGAGCAGGTCGGTCTCCTCGGCCAGCACCTGCTGGATCCGCAGGCTCCACTGCTGGTCCCAGGGGCGGGGGAGGCCCATCGCCTCGTTCCAGGCGGGCAGCTGCAGCGCCCGGGCGCGGGCGTCGCGGCTCATCGTCACCGCCAGCGCCTCGAGCACGATCCGCTGGATGTTGTTCTCCGGCTGGGCCTCGGTGAGTCCCAGGCTGTTGACCTGGACGCCGTAGCGGAAGCGGAGCATCTTCTCGTCGGTGACGCCGTAGCGCTCGCGGCCGATCTGCTCCCACAGCGCCGCCATCGTGCGCAGCTTGGCGATCTCTTCGATCACCCGGATGCCGGCGTTGACGAAGAACGAGATGCGACCGAAGACCTTGGGGAAGTCCGCCTCGGCGACCTGGCCGCGGGCCTTGACCTCGTCGAGCACGGCGATCGCGGTGGAGAGGGCGTAGGCGATCTCCTGGACCGGCGTCGCGCCCGCCTCCTGCAGGTGGTAGCTGCAGATGTTGGTTGGGTTCCAGCGCGGCACCTCGTTGACGCTGAAGGCGACCATGTCGGCGATCAGGCGGAGGCTCGGCTCGGGCGGGAAGGCGTAGGTGCCGCGCGAGAGGTACTCCTTGATGATGTCGTTCTGGGTCGTGCCGGAGAGGGCGGAGCGGGCGACGCCGTTCTCCTCGGCGACCGTGACGTAGAGGCCGAGCAGCCAGGCCGCCGTCGCGTTGATCGTCATCGAGGTGTTCATCTCGTCCAGCGGGATGCCCTCGAGCAGTTGGTGCATGTCGCCCTTGTGGGCGACCGAGACACCGACCTTGCCGACCTCACCGCGCGCGAGCACGTGGTCGGGGTCGTAACCGGTCTGGGTTGGCAGGTCGAAGGCGATCGAGAGGCCGGTCTGCCCCTTGGCCAGGTTCCCGCGGTAGAGCTCGTTCGAGCGCTTCGCGTCGGAGTGGCCTGCGTAGGTGCGCATCACCCAGGGGCGATCGCGCTCGGGAAGTCGGTGTCGAGTCATGTCGCAGATGATATTTGGGAGATAGGAGGAAGGTCGCGCAATCCGAAATCCACCGCCCAGGCCGGCGCGCGGCGCAACACTCGGCCCGGACTGTGTTTAGGTTGGCGACCGCCTGTGAAGTCCAAGCTGATCCTTGCCACCGTTCTCGCCTCGGCGCTCGGCCTCGTTGCCGTCGCCTCGGCCTCGGGTGCCTTCGTCGCGATCTACCGCAACGCGCTCGAAACGACCGCCCAGCGCAGCGAAGTGCTGAAGCTGTCCGGCGGCAGCTGCACGCGGGGCGGCGCGCAGACCGCGCTGAAGATCACCGTCGGCAAGCTCACCGAAGAGTGCGCCTACCGCACGCCGGTGCTCGGCAGCGATCTCGAAATCGCCGCGACCGGCCGGATCGTCAGCGGCACGCCCCCCGCGGTCACCAAGAAGGCCTTCCTCGGCATGCAATTGCGCGTCGGCGCCGGCAACAAGCTCGAGCTGCGCGTCTTCCCGTCCCAGCAGAAGGTACAGCTGGTGAAGATCACCGAAGCGGGCATCCGCTATCTCAAAATCGAAAAGAACGTCAAAGCCGTACAGCCGCCCGAAAAAGCGAACGTGCTGCGGCTGCGGGTGGTCAGCGCCGCGAAGGAAGAAGCCGGCACCTGCAAGATCGCCGGTTTCCTGTCCGGCGAACAGGTGATCGAAGCGAGCGACGAAGCCTGCGGCGAAATGACCGGCGAAATGACGGGCCTCTCGGCCGGGGCGCCGAACAACGGCAGCGGCCTGATCGCCAGCTTCGAAGCCATAGTCGTCCGCGCGCCGGTCCGCTTCTAGTCGCCCCCGCCGGCGGCGCCTTCGGCAAGTCCGAAGGCGCCGCCGCCATCCTCCGCTACCGACCGGTGTTGATGGGCCGAAAACTCCAGACATGGTGGAGTTTTCGGCCCATCAACATGGGGGTGTGACGGGGGACGGGTGTGATCCGCGGCCTGGGGCGGCTGGCCGCGGTGCGGTGCGGGGTGCGCGTGGCGGCGCGACGCCGGCCGGGGCACCCGTCCGAGGTGCGGTGCGGGGTGCGTCGCCGCCCGACCCCGGCCTCCCCACCCGTCCGAGATGCTCCCGGGCGCCTCATGGCGCTCCTGGCAGGCTGTGAGCGCCATGAGGCGCCCGGGACGGGAGGGGGTCGTGGGGAAGACGACACAGGGACGGGAGGGGCTCGTGAAAAGGCGGGCAGGGACGGGAGGGGGTCGTGAAAAAGGCGGGACAGGGACGGCACGAGGTCGGACTTCCGTGACGGGTCCGTGCGGGAGAGGCCACACCTGGCCCCGATCGGTCACGAAGACGCCGGGAACGTCACCCTCCCGGGACCCTTCGGTCCGCTCCCGGGCCCGGAAGGAAGGCCCGGGAACGCGTTCCGTACTTTGACCCTGCCATGGCAGGGTCAAAGTACGGAACGCGTCCGTGAGCGTTGGACAACACGGGAGGAGGCGTGGAGTTCCCACGGTCTCTGTCACGTGGGCCCGGATCTGTGACTCTCCCGTCACACCTCCTGGCCCCCGGGGCCGGGATCGGGGGGGATCCATGGGACCCTCCGGCCCCCGGACGCCGGGATCGGGAGGGTCCGTAGGAGCCCCCGTGTCCCTCGCGTAAGGGATCCGCCCGCACCCTCCCCGGGGCCTTCCGTGCTTCCCCCGCCCGCTCCCCGCACCCCCGGCCGTCTCGGCCACGGCCACAGCCTGCCCGGGCCGTGGACGAGACGGCCGCATCCCTTTTCGCAAGGGGCGACAGCTCGAGGGGGCCGGGGCCTTCCCCGGGCGACAGCGTCACCCGGCCCCCATCCCTCGGGGGGCGACAGCTTCTGGGGCCGGACCATGTCCCGGGCGACAGCTTTCCGAGGCTCATCTCATCTCATCCCATCGGCCGCCGGCCTCCCGGGCCTCGTCCGGGACGGCTCCGGGTTCGGGTGCATGGTCCGGTCCGATCAGGTGGGCGGCTCGTCCAGGTGGTCGGTGATCAGCTGCGCCAGGGCGAGCGACGAGGTGGCGGCGGGAGAGGGTGCGTTGCGGATGTGGACGGCGTGCTCGGTGCGGTGGAGGACGAAGTCGTCGACCAGCTTGCCGCTGCGGCTGAGCGCCTGGGCGCGGATCCCGGCGGGTCCGGGCCTCGCCTTGGTACCTGCCAGAGCGGGGACCATGCGTGCGACTTCGGTGATCGTGCAGCTTGGCCGGACGGCGTTCCGGAGTTCGATCAGGCTCGCGCGCCAGTGCTCCCGCGCCATCCTCCAGGTGCCGGGCCGGCGGAGCGTCTCGCCGAGATCACGACGGCTGACGCGGCGGAGATCGTGGGCGTCGCGGGCGGGCGCCAGGAGCGCCGTCGGCCCGATCAGCACCTCGCCCGCGAGGTTGCGGGTGAGATGGGCGCCGAGGAAGGGCAGGCGGCTGGGCGCCGGAGATCGCCGCGATCGAGCCCTACGCCCAGCCGCCGCAGTTCGGGGACGGCGTTGGCGACGCCGCGCCGCTCAAGCTCGTCGAGCCGGTCCAGCTCGGCCTCGTCCACGGCGACCACCAGCTTGCCCGACCGGCGGTACGGGATCCCCTTCGCGTCGCAGTAGTCGTAGAGGGCGCGGGACCCCTCGACGCAAAGCCGCGCCTTGAGCGAGTCCGGCTCGTAGTAGATGCCCGCGTGGACGACGCCGCTCGAGCGGCCGGTCTGGTGCACGCCGATTCGCGCCGCGGCCTCGAGCACGCAGAGGCGGGCGCCGGGACGGCGGCGGATCTCCCGCGCCACCGCCTGGCCGACGATGCCACCGCCGACGATCACGACGTCGCACTCGGTGGGCGGCTCGGGGGCGGCGCTACCCATCGTTCCTGGCGTCGACCGTGCCGGTGGCTCGCCGTCGCGGTGACGGTTGACGGCTAGAACAAACGTCCGAAAATTCCAAATTTGACGCAATCGAGCGTGGGAATCTGGCGAGGCTATGGGCATGGCTCGCAGGCTGATTCTTGCCCTCGCGACGATCGCCGTTGCCGCGGCGGCCCTCGCCGGGCCGGCGGCGGGGCGGGGAGTGGAGGCGATGGTCGCGCCGACATCCGCCTGTCCTGGCCAGACCGGCCTCGCCGAATCGGTCGCCGTGCAGCAGCGGGCGATGCGCTGCATGACGAACTACGCCCGCGAGCAGGCCGGGCTGCACCGCCTCGCCGATATCCGCAGTCTCGATCGATCGGCTGCCGACAAGAGCCGGGACATCCTCCGCTGCGACGACTTCAGCCACAACGCCTGCGGACGCCCGTTCACCTACTGGATGGGCCGGGTGGGCTATCTCTCGGCCCCGTGCTGGCGGGCGGGGGAGAACATCGGCTGGGGGACCGGCGCCCTCGCCGGCGTTCGCTCCATCTTCATCGCCTGGATGCACTCCCCCGAGCACCGCGCCAACATTCTCGGCCGCTACTCGCAGTTTGGCGTCGGGCTGGAGGTAGGTCGTCTCCAGGGCGCCGAAGGAGCCCACGTCTGGACCCAGGCATTCGGTTCGCACTGCGGCCGGACCTAAGGAGGTTGATGGGCCGAAAACTCAAGCCTGGCTTGAGTTTTCGGCCCATCAAAATCAATCTGCCTTCGGGAACGGGACCTTTTCATGGACGACTTCGCTGACCAGTCGGGCGTAGATCCCGGCTCCCTTCGGCGTCAGGTGGATGCCGTCCCAGAAGAGGCTTTCGCCGCCTTCTTCGGCCGCCTGGGCCCAGGGGACTTCGGTGGTGTGATGCCAGTCCTTCGCCGCTTCGGCGATCGCCGCGTTCGACTCTTCCTGCCAGGAGACCGGGGCGTGATCTGAGATCAGGAAGAGCTGGCCGACGTTGGTGGTCGCCGCGCGCAGTCGTTCCATGTCTTCGCCGTAGAGCGGCCCGTTGTTGCCCCACTGGATGACCATCGCCGCGGGGTGATGGCCTTCGCGCTTGATCTTCTCGATGATCTTGAGGAATTCGTCGGCCTGGCGACCGACCTTGGCGTCCATCGAGAAGCCCGGGCCGAGGCGCCTCGCGAGCTGTTCCTCGGCGCCGATCATCACCGAGTCTCCGAGCATCACGATCCGCGGCCAGCGCTTGGCGGGCGGCAGGGTCTTGTGGCTCGGCGCACGGTGGTGCTTCGCTTCGCCGGGCGGCTTGGGCGGCGACGGGTCGGCCTGCGGTTCGCGTCGTGGCGACCGTTCGGCCTTCGCCGGGACGTGGACCGAGGTGACGGTCGAGGCGGCCGCGGCGGTCGAGGTCGCCTTGCCCGCCTTGACGATGCCGCTCCAACCGACCACCAGGATCACGCCGAGGACGGCGACGATCAGCGCCGGGCGCGCCACCTTCAGCCATGCTCCGCCGCGTCCCGGCAGCTTCGCCTTGCCGCTGAAGGGGAGCTCGACGAAGCGATAGGAGAGGTCGGCGAGGGCGAGGCAGGCGAGCAGTTGCAGTGGGACGAGGACCCCGCGGGGGAGGTTGACGTCGACCCCGGGGCGGGTCATCGCCAGCACCGGCCAGTGCCAGAGGTAGAAGCTGTAGCTCCGCAGCCCGAGCCAGAGCAGCGCCGGCCGGCCGATGATGCCGCCGAGCCGCGCCGCCGGGTGGGCGAGCGCCGCGACCAGGAGCGCGGTGGCGATCGCGACCCACGCGTAGCCACCGTGCCAGAGGGCCAGGTCGTAGTCGTGGACGTGGACGAAGCTGAGGATCAGGTAACCGAGGGCGACGGCGCCGAGCGCGTCGAGGATCGGCCCGACCAGGGGGCCGAAGGATTTGTGGGTGCGGAGCTCGACCGGGCTCCAGACCAGGGCGAGGGCGACGCCCGCGAGCAGCCCGACGGCGTGGGTGTCGGTGCCGTAGTAGATCCGCGAGGCGTCGTGGCCCGGGTCGAAGAGGATCCAGGCGAGGGCGACCGAGCCCGCCGCCCCGGCGAGCACGCCGATCAGCAGTCGGCCACGGCCGAAGAGCTTCATCCCGGCGGCGAAGATCAGTGGCCAGAAGAGGTAGAACTGCTCCTCCACCGAGAGCGACCAGAGGTGGGTGAAGAGCGAGGGACGCCCGAACTGTTCGAAGTACGAGGTGTGCGCGTAGATGAAGTGCCAGTTGGCGAAGTAGAAGAGCGAGGAGAGGGCGTCGCCGCGGATCGCGTCGATCTTGTTCGGCTCGGCGATCGCGGAGACGATCATCGCCACGGCGATCAGGACGCCGACGGCGGGGAGGAGACGCCGCGCACGCCGCAGCCAGAAGCGGCCGAGCGCGATGTGGTCGGTCGAGCGGAACTCGCGCAGGAGCAGCGAGGTGATCAGGTAACCGCTGATGACGAAGAAGACGTCGACGCCGAGGAAGCCGCCCGGCACCCAGTCGAGCCCGGCGTGGTAGCCGAAGACGGCGAGCACGGCAAGCGCGCGCATCGCGTCGATCCCCGGCATGTAGGGGAAGCGGCTGTCCTTGGGCCTACTCATCCTGCTTCGATCATTTCGGCTCGGTGGCGAAGGTTCCTTGACCGGGCGCGTCGCCGGCCACCGTCGGCGAGCTGCATGCATAATCTCGACCGAATGTCGAACTGCGTGCCTTCGATGTCGACGACCATCGAGAAACCCCGCACCTCTGGTCCGGATTCCGGGTTAGGGGGCAACTGGCGCGTGATCGTTCGTAACGACAACCACAACACTTTCGACCACGTCGCACAGACGCTGTCCCGCGTCCTGCCCGGCGTGAGCCTCGAGCAGGGCCACCGCATCGCCGACCAGATCCACAACTCCGGCCAGGCGATCGTCTGGACCGGCCCGCGTGAGCCCGCCGAGCATTATTGGGATCAGCTCGACTCCGCCGGCCTGACGATGGCCCCGCTGGAGCGGGCCTGATGCCCCGGTTATACGCCCGTGCCGCCGCCCTGGCGGCGGTCCTCGCGGCAGCTGTCGCGCTGATCGCTGCGCCGGGCGCGAGCGCCGCCGTGACGCTGCCGGAAAAATTCGAAGACCAGACCGTGTGGAGTGGCCTGAGCGACCCGATGTTGGTCAAGTTCGCGCCCGACGGCGAGGTCTTCGTCGGCGAGAAAGGCGGGAGGATCCTCGTCTACGAAAACGTGAACGACCCCACGCCGGCACTCTTCGCCGACCTCGCGAAACCGGTCTACGACTACGAAGACCACGGCCTGATCGGGCTGGCGATCGATCCGCTCTTCGACCTCGGGCGCCCCTACGTCTACGCGCTCTACACCTTCAACCACAAACTGGCGGACCCCGGTGCGCAGGAACCACAGGGCTTCGAACCCCGCACGCAGACCCCCGCCTGGCCGTCGGCCGAACCGAACTTCGAACACGACAAATGCGAAAACAGCGAAAAAGCCAAGGAAGAACACAAGATCGAAAACCCCGGTTGTGAGGTCAGCGGGGTCCTGGTCAAGCTCAAGGCCGACCCGGCCGGCACGCACGCCGAACCCTCGGCTGCCGAACCGGAAGAAGACGTGCTGCTCGAAGGTTGGTGCCAGCAGGCGACCACGCACTCGATCGGTGATCTGGGCTTCGGCCCGGAAGGTGACCTGTACGTCAGCGGCGGCGAAGGGGCGATGTACTCGGAAGCCGACTACGGCCAGTTCGGCAACCCCTGCGAAGACCCGGTCCAGTACGAAGAATATGAACCGGGGAAATTCCAGGTGGAACGGCTCACCGCGCTGGGCGGCTCGCTGCGCTCGCAGAGCGTCCTCCGCGACCACCTACTCCCCGATCATCCGACGCTCCTGTCCGGCGCGATCCTGCGGATCAACCCCGACACCGGCGAAGGCGTCCCCGGCAACCCGTACTACGCGAGCGGCGAAAAGAACGCGCAGCGAATCGTCGGCTTCGGCTTTCGCCAGCCATGGCGCTTCTCGATCGACAACCGCCTCGGCGAACTCTACGTCTCCAACGTCGGCAACGGTTCATACGAGGAGATCGAACGATTGACCCTGGGCTCCTCGACGCCCTACAACGGCGGCTGGCCCTGTTATGAAGGCAGCGAAAACGGCAAGCCCGCGAAAAACTACGCCTACGCGGGCGAATCCGCAGGGCAACCCTACCCGTCGATCCAGTACTGCATCGACCAGTACGCGGCCGAAGAAGGCGGGAATCCGGAAACCGAAACGCCGTTCTATGCCTATCCCCACAACGGGCCGGCCGTGCCCGGCGACCGCTGTTACCACGGCGCGCCGCTGGCGACCGACGTCTCCGGCAACGTCTTCAACGAAGGGACCGCCTACGCGAAGTCCTACCGCCATGCCTTCTTCTTCTCCGACGCGATCCGCGGCTGCATCTACGTGATGCAAAGTGGCGCCGACGGCAAACCTGAGCCGGCGACGGCGACCACCTTCCTCTCCGACACCGAACCGTACGTCTTCCCTGCCGTCGACATGGAGCAGGGACCGGAAGGAAACGTCTTCTACGTCCAGCTCTCCGGCCCCGGTGGGCAGGGCAGCGTGCATCGGATCGTCTACACCGGCACCTCCGAAGGGGACGAAATCGAACAGGGGGAAAAGGAACAGCGGGAACGGAAGGAACGGGAAGAAAGGGAAGCGCGGGAAAGGAAGGAACGGGAAGAAAGGGAACAGAGGGAAAAGGGATCGAATCCTGAGCCTCCCAAGCCTCCCGTGACCACTTACAACCCGCCGCAGATCAAGCAGCGGCCGAGCAAGAGCACGACCAAGAGGGTCGCCAAGTTCGTGTTCGGCGGCACCGGGGAGACGCGGTTCCGCTGCAAGCTGGACGGCAAGGGATTCACCTCCTGCAAATCTCCGAAGACCTATAAGCACCTGAAGCCCGGCAAGCACTCCTTCCGCGTCTACGTCGCCGACGCCGGGGGCAAGCGATTGAGTGCGAACCGGGTCTTCACCTGGAAGATCGTCGCCAAGTCATGAGGAGACTGTGGCTCGCGCTCGCGCCGGCCGCGGTGGCACTCAGCCTCTTGGGCGGCGGCGGCGCCGCGGCGGCGACGCTGCCGACCGGTTTCCAGGACGAAGTGGTCCTGGAAGCGAAACAGCCCGGGATGGAACACCCGACGACCTTCAAGTTCGCCCCCGACGGCCGCACGTTCGTCGGTCTGAAGGGCGGCAAGATCCTCGTCTACCCGCCTGGCGCGACCGCCTCGACCGCGCCGACCGTCTTCGCGAACCTTGCCAAGCAGACCTACGACAACGGCGACCACGGGCTACTCGGACTCGCGATCGACCCCGAATTCGAACACGGCCATCCGTATGTCTACGCGCTCTACACCTTCAACCACGAACTCGGCCTGCCGCCGACCGTCGAAATGCCGAAGTATCCGTCGGCGGGCGCGGGCGTCGCCGCTTACGAAGGCGATTCCTGCCCGGAAGAAAACCGCTGCGTGGTCAGCGGCCGGCTGGTGCGGCTGACGGCCGAAGGCGACCACGCCAGGCAGGCGGGAGGCGAAGCCGAACAGACGGTCCTGCTCGAAGATTGGTGCCAGCAGTCGAGCAGTCACTCGATCGGTGACCTCGGCTTCGGGCCGGAAGGGGCGCTCTTCGTCAGCGCCGGAGAAGGTGGGGTCTTCACCAACCCCGATTTCGGCGAGTACGAAAACCTTTGCGGTGACCCCAACGGCACCAAAGGAGAAAACATGGTGCTGAACCCTGGGGCGGAAGGTGGCTCCCTTCGCTCTCAGAGCATCTTCCGGCCGAATGGCCAGGTGCTGCTCAACGGGACGCTCGACCGGGTCGATCCCGAAACCGGCGAAGGCTGGCCGGGCAATCCGTACGCCGGCGACGCCAACGCGAACAAACGGCGGATCCTCGCGATGGGTTTCCGCAATCCGTTCCGCTTCGTCGTCAACCCGCGCCTCGGCGACGTGTTCGTCGGCAACGTCGGTGCCAACACCTACGAGGAGATCGACCGCGTCCCGATCGCCGGTCCGCTCTACAACTCGGGGTGGCCCTGCTACGAAGGGCTGACTCGCAACTTCGAATTCGAAGTCCTCGGCCTCAATGCCTGCAAACGGCTCTACGAAACGCCGAACTCCACCGCGAACCCGTTCTTCTACTACGGCCACACCACGCCGGTCGCCCCCGGCGACACGTGTCCCCACAACTCCGGCTCGGCGATCTCCGGCTCGGCGTTCTACGAAGGCTCGACCTATCCGAGCGAATATGACGACGCCCTCTTCTTCGCCGACTCGGTCCGCGGCTGCATCTACGTGATGCTCGCCGATGGCGAACATCACGAACCCGATCCGTCGACGGTGCGGCCGTTCCTTTCCCAAGGGGTCAATTACCCGGGGGTGGACGTCGAGCAGGGGCCGGAAGGCGCGATCTACTACGACAGCCTCTACGAAGGGACGATCAACAAGCTCTCCTACGACCCTGGCGCGCCGACCGCTCGCCTGGAGACCACCGGTGATCCGTGGGGTGCGGCGCCGCTGACGGTCAATTTCGACGCCGGTGGCTCGAGTGGCCCGCTCGGTGACACGCTGAAGTACGAATGGGACCTCGACGGCAACGGCGAATTCAACGATGGCTCGAACTCCCCGACGCAGAACTACACCTATGTCGACGGCAGCCACAACGTGACGGCCGCGGTTCGGGTCGAAGACGTCGATACTCACAAAGCCTCGATCGCCAGGATGACCGTCTATCCCGGCGACTCGCCCCCGAAGGTGACGATCTCCGAACCGGCGCCGACCCTCAGCTGGAAGGTCGGCCAGCAGCTTCACTTCGCGGGCTCGGCCGTCGCCGAGGAAGGGACCGGGGCCCCGCTGCCGCCGGCCGACCTCTACTGGAAGACGCGCCTGCTCCACTGTCCGTTCGAAGCGACGAGTTGCCACGAACACCCGCTCCAGATCTTCCCCGGAGTCGAAGAAGGCACCGTCGGGGCGCCGGACCACGAGTTCCCCGCCTACGTCAACTTCATCCTCAGTGCCACCGATGCGCGCGGGCTCACCGCCGAAGCGTCGGTCAAAGTCGAGGCCCGGTCGGTCCCGCTTCAGATCCGCTCCGAGCCGCCCGGGATTCTGGTCGGGGTCGGGGAAACGAAGGTGACCACGCCGGCCGAATTCCTCGCGGTCGAAGACTCGCGGACCTACCTGGCGGCCCCGGAAACGGCCGAAGTCGGTGGCGTCACCTATGCCTTCGAACGTTGGTGCGACGGTGGCTCGCGCGTCCACGAAGTGCCCACCGATGCCGGCGGGACCTACACCGCGATCTACCGGACTTCCGGTGGCCCGGCAGGAGGTTGTGGCGGCAACGGGAGCGGTGGGAGTGGCGGAGATGGCGGGAATGGAGGAGGAGGCGGGGCCTCGAGCGGGCCTGGCCGCACCGCGAGGCCGAGGCTGAAGGCTCATCCCCGGAAGCGGACCCGGTCCACGACCGCAAAGTTTGTCTTCCGTGGAGCGGCGGGGGAGAGGTTCCACTGCAAGCTCGACCGCGGAAAGTTCGTCAGGTGCCGCTCACCGCGGATCTATCGCCGCCTGGAGCCAGGCCGCCACATCGTGCGTATCTACGCGACGACCGTCACGGGCGCGCGGAGCGCGGCGGTCGTTTTCACCTGGAAGGTCCTCGCCAGGTCCTGAACGCGCGGTGGCCGGGTCAGGCGGGGCCGGCCGGGTCCTCGGCGGGCGGACGCTCGGAGCGTGTCCGGCCGTGCCCGAGGGACCAGATCCCGGTGAGGATGGCGACGACGACGGTCAGGCCCGCCAGGGGGATGTTGGTCGGGTCGATCGCCAGCAGCATCGTCGCGGTGACGACCGGGGCGGCCACGGCGGCCAAGCGGAGGCTCGCCCCGCGACCGAGGACGATCAGCGAGAGGGCAAAGGTGCCGACAAGGGACTGGCCGAACGTGGCGAAGCCGGGGCCGACGACGCCGAAGGGGGGGACGAGGATCAGGTCGAGGGCGATGTTGACGATGACCGAGGCGATCCCGACCCTGGCGACCAGGGAGGAGCGTTTGGAGCCGACGAGGGCGGCCAGGAACGCGTAGTAGGTGGCCGCGAAGACGCCGCTGCCGCCGAGGAGGATGAGCAGGGGCACGGCGGTCTCTTCGAATTCGGAGCCGAAGACGCGGGGCAGGACGAAGGCGGCGGCGACGCCGGTGATGCCGATCAGGGTGCCCCAGAGGCCCGAGTACTTGAGCAGCCGGGGGAGCGGCAGCTGTTCCTTCAGATCGAGGCCGGCAGCGCTCGAGCGGGCGTGCTCGGGCAGGGCTGCCGTGAGCCAGTAGCCGGTGAGTGCGGTGACGAAGGTGAAGATCGAGTAGGCGAGGGAGTAGATGCCGACCTCGCTGTGGGAGCGGAAGATGGCGAGGGTGAAGGTGTCGGCGTAGGCGACCCCGTAGGAGGCGAGACTGACGATCCCCATCGCTCCGACCGCGCCCATCACGGTGCCGATCAGGTGGTCGGGCATCGCGTCGGAGGCCGTGCGGAAGAGCTCCTGCCGGCGGTGGACGATGACGATCGCGACCACGAAGGTGACGGCGGCCGCCACGGTCAGGAGCACCTCGGCGCCGATCACCCCGAGGCCGGTGCTTGCCACCGCCAGCAGGGCCACCGCGAGCGCGATCACCCGCTCGAGCGTCTGCAGGAGCGCGATCTCACCCATCCGCCCCTCCGTCTGCTGGACCGAGAAGACCCCCTGCAGGCCGACCAGGGCCACCGAGGAGACGACCACGCAGGCAATCGAGGCCGGCGCGTCGATCCCGAGGCCGAAGGCGAGGGGGACGGCGACCACGAGGCTCGCGGCGGTGGCCATCGCGGCGACGTAGAGGGATGGCCGGAAGGCGGCGCCGATCGAGCCCTCTTCGGCACTCAGCACCGGGACCGCGAGGAACGGCCACGAGCCGGCCACCAGCGACACGCCGAGGGTCAGTGCGAGGAAGAGCGAGAGCTCGCCGAAGCCCGCGGTGCCGAGCTCCCGGGTGAGTACGACGATCAGCAGGAAGTAGCCGAGCGACCTGCCGATGTAGCCGGCCCAGAGCCAGCCGACGTTGCGCGTCAGGCGCCGCTGGTCCATCGCCGACCTATGGTGCTTCTCGGCTGGTGGCTCGTCAAAGCCCCGGCCGCCGATTGGGGTGTGGCTAGACGCCGGTCGGGACGATCGAGTCGGCGACGAGCAGCGTGTGCCAGGTCGGCAGAAGCGGGATCACGTACCAGTTGAGCACGGCCTCGCGAGCCTCGGCAATCTCCTGCGAGTACCAATAGCGTTCGAATTCGGCCTTGTTCTCCCAGACCATCGTCTGCTGGAAGTAGAGCGGGTCGTCGTCGGCGCGGGTCAGGGACCAGCTTTTGGCGCCGTAGGCGATGCACTTGGCCGCGGCGGGTTCCCACGCCTCCAGCCAACGGTCGCGCCGGAACGGGGCGATGTGCCAGTCGAGTCTGCAGACGTAGAGCATCGTTCAATCCTTTCGCATCGTCGCCGCGGGCGTCGTCACGCCCCGACCTCGGCCCGGATCGCGCCCGGGCCCTCCTCGGTCTTGCCGGCGTCCTCGGAGGGGGCGCCGACCAGGACGGCGATCTTGCCGAGGTGCTTGTTTTCGTGCATCAGCTGGTGGGCGGTCGGCACTCCGTCGAAGTCCATCGTCTGCCAGAGCACGGGGCGGACCTTGCCCTCGGCGATCAGCTGGTTGGCCCGCATGCACTCGTAGGCGTTGGCGAAGTGCGAGCCGATGATCTGCTTCTGCCGCATCCACAGATAGCGGACGTCGAAGTCGAGCTGGAAGCCCGAGGTGGCGCCGCAGATGACGACCTTGCCGAACGGCTTGACCACGTAGACCGAGGTCGGGAAGGTGGCTCGGCCGACGTGCTCGAAGACGATGTCGGGGGCGTCGCCGAGGATCTCCTTGACCCGCTCGGCGAAGCCGCGCGAGGCACGGAAGCGCTCCTTGTCGGCGGCCGGATCGGTGAGGTTGGCGTCGGTCCGCATCATCTCGCCGAACTCGGAGCGGTTGATGTAGTCGACGGCGCCGAGCTGCTTGACCAGCTCGCCCTTCTCGTCGCTCGAGACCACGCCGACGGCGTTGGCGCCGGCGGCCTTGCAGAGCTGCGTCGCGAAGACCCCAAGGCCGCCCGCGGCGCCCCAGATCAGGACGTTGTGACCCGGCTGTAGCTTGCACCGGTCCATCAGCATCCGGTAGGCGGTGAAGTAGGTGAGGCCGTAGGAGCAGGACTCGGCCCAGCTCATGTTCTGGGGGCGGGGGAGGAGCTGCTGCGCCTGCACCTTGGTGAACTCGGCGAAGGAGCCCCAGGTCGTCTCGTAGCCCCAGATCTTCTGGCTCGGTGCGGCGAGCGGGTCGAGCCCGTGCACCTCGACGTCCTCGTAGGAGGCCTGGTTGCAGTGGACCACGACCTCGTCGCCGGGCTTCCATCGGGTGACGCCCTCGCCGACCTTCCAGACGATCCCGGAGGCATCGGAGCCGCCGATGTGGTGGCCGTACTCGGGGTGGTCGCCGTAGCCGAAGACGGAAACCGGCTTGCCCAGCGCCGCCCAGACGTTGTTGAAGTTCACCCCGGCCGCCATCACGCGGACGATCACCTCGAAGGCGCCCGGCTCCGGGACCTCGATCTGCTCGAGCTGGAAGGCGTCCTTGGGTTCGCCCTCGCGCTCCTTGCGGATCACCCACGCCGCCATCGTCTCCGGGAGCGTCCCCGGCTCGACGTCAAGTTGGGTCAGGTTGCTGGTATCGACCGCCAAAGCTTTGCCTCCATCTTGATTTCCCCGCTGGAGCGGCATCCTAGATGAGCCACCCTTACCCGGCGGCGCGCCCGCCGAGCCAGGCGTTGTCTCGAATCCCTACCCGCCGTCGGTCCCGGTGCGAGCGGGCAACTCGACCACCGAGTCGTCGCGCTCGCCGCTCCGCTCCAGCTCCTCGAGCTCGGCCGCGACCACCCGCCGGGGCGATCCGTCGATCGGTTTCGGCGGCTCGAGCTCCTCGCCCCGCGCCGCGCCGAGCTCCTGGAAGCGGCGCAGCGACGGCATCACGCGGCTCTCCGCCGAGGCCACCGCGGAGTTGTAGGCGTTGACCGCGGAGGAGAGCTGTCGGCCGCTCTTCGAGAGGTGCTGGAGGAAGGTGCCCATGCGGCCGTAGAGCTCGTTGGCAGCGCCGGCGATCTCCTGCGCCTCGGCGGCGATCCGCTCCTGGCGCCAGCCCAGCTCGACCGTCCGCAGCAGCCCGACCAGGGTCGTCGGCGTCGCGATCAGGATCTTCTGCTCGAGGGCGTGGTCGTACAGGCTCGGCTCCGCCTCGAAGGCGGCGTGCAGGGCGGCCTCCGAAGGCATGAAGCAGACGACGAAGTCGGGCGTGTCGCCGCTCGCGAACTGGTCCTGGTAGCGCTTCGAGGCGAGTTTCGAGATGTGATCGCGGACCTGGCGCGCATGCCGGATCAGCTCGCCGCGGCGCGAGGATTCGTCTGCGGCTTCGAGCACCTCGAGGTAGGCGTCGAGTGGCACTTTCGAGTCGATCACGACCTTGCGACCCGCCGGCAGCATCACGATCGCGTCCGGGCGCAGCATCCCGTCCTCACCGTGCAGCGTGGTCTGCGTCTCGAAGTCCACGTGCTCGGTCATCCCGGCCAGCTCCACGCAGCGCTTCAGCTGCACCTCGCCCCATTCGCCGCGGGTCTTCGGTTGGCGCAGCGCTTTGACCAGGGTGCCGGTCTGGGCACCGAGGTCGGTAAGCCCGAGCTTCATCTCGTCGAGCAGCGAGCGGACGGCGCCGTCGGCGGCCTTGCGGTCGCGGCTCATCGTCGCCACCTCGCGTTCGATCCGCAACAGGTTCTGGCCGATCGGCTCGGTGAGGCGGCGGAATTCTGCCTCGCGGCGCTCCAGCGCCGCCTCGGCGGTCTTGGCGTCCACCTTGCGCGACTCCTCGTTCATCCGCTGCAGGTCGGCGACCGCGGCGGAGGTCGCCTCCTGGACGGCGGCGCGGACGTCGACCGGCTCGGGCGCGGGCTCCTCCTTGCGGCCCATGGTCAGGTAGACCAGGGCGGCGACAAGGAGCAGGACGGCGATGGCGAGGACGACGGTCATCGGACCAACGATGGTTGCGCGTGGGGCGGACGCCACCTGGGCGTCGCGATTACCGCAAAGAGCGCCCGGTCGGGGCCTACGGCAACAGCAGGTCGTTCTTCGACGACGCCCGGTACGGGCCGACCTTGAGGGTCGCGGGGGCGCCGCGGGCTCCCGCGGCGGCGATCGTGTAGCTGCCGGTCGGTAGTTCGGTGGCGAAGGTGGCGGGGCTGCGGGCGTAGATCCGCGGCGAGGTCGCCCGCTGGGGCCCGCGGATCACCAGCTTCGACTTCTTGTTGGTCTGGTTGGCGGTGACGAAGACGACGTTGAGCGGTGCCTGGGTCCTGATCGGCGGCTGCGGGTGGTTCTGGTTCTGGGGCAGCTGCTGGTGCCTTTCCGGCCCCATGCCGATGCTGTGTGGGATGACAACGATGCCGCTGTGGCCGATCGTCACGCTGACGCGGGTCGGCATCGCGGGCCGCGGTTCGTTGGGGTGGGTCTCGGCGCCGCAACCGGCGCCGACCAAGGCCAAGATCAACGCGGCGAGCGCGCCGCCCCCCGCGACTCTGGCTCTCCCGAGAACCATCTCGGCGTGAATCTAGCCGAAGGGGAGGGCGACAACTTCAGCCGTAACGCCATCTTCACCTACGGCGACCTCGACGCCCGGCTCCGCCTCGCGCCGCAGGATCGCCAGGCCGATCGGGCCGCGGGCGGGGGAGACGACCGCGCCGCCGAGGGTCCCGACCTCCTTCTCGCCCAGGCGCAGCGCCGCGCCGGGCTCCGCCGCGCCACTCAGCCGCAGGCCGCGCAGGTGGCGGTTCGGCTTGCCCTTGTAGTGGAGCCGGGCGACGGTCTCCTGGCCGATGTAGCAGCCCTTGGTGAAGCTCACGGCGTCCTCGACGATCCCGGCCTCGGCGGGCATCGTGCCCGCGTCCATCTCGGCGCCGAAGCGGGGGACGCCGGACTCGACCCGGAGGATCTCGACCGCCTCCGGGCTGACCTCGACCGCGCCGGCGTCGGTGAGGGTGGCGACCACGCGCTCGCGGTCGGCGAGCGGCAGGAGCAGGTCGATCCCGTCCCGGGTGCCGACCGCGACCACGTCGACGCCCGCCACCGTCGTCGCCTGGTTGGCGAACCGGCGCAGCGGCGGCGTCCCCGCGATCTCGACGGCGCGCGGACCGATCAGCGAGATGGCGCCCCGCTCGGCGGTCGCATCGGCGACCTGCACATCGCGCCCGATCGAGTACATCGTCAGGTGCCGGAGGACGGCGTCCTTGGCGGCCGGTTCCGTGTCCAGGAGGATCGCCTCCGTGCCCACCCGCAGCACCCGCAGGTCCGCCTGCATATGGCCCTTGCGGTCGAGCAGCGCCGCGTACTGTCCCTCGCCGACCCCGATCGCCGCGACGTCATTCGTGAGCTGCCCCTGCAGGTACTCCGTCCCGTCCGGCCCGAGCACGTCGATGAACCCGCGCTCCCTGACGAGCAGCCCGCATTCCTCGCGCAGTTGGCGGTACTGGGCGTCGAGCTCCACGGTCACCGGCATGGGCCGATTCTAGGAAGCTGGAGACGCGGGCTTTTTAGATGTGTCTAAACTTCATTTTTAGACGTGTCTAATTCCCAGGCAATCGAGGACTACGCGAAGGCGGTCTACGCGCTCGGGCTCGACCGTGACGGTCGGGTGCCCAGCGGCGAGGTCGCCGTCCGCCTCGGCGTCACCCCGGCGACCGCCACCGCGATGCTGCAGAAGCTCGCCGAGCTCGGCCTCGCCGATTACGTCCCTTACAAGGGGGTGAGCCTGACGCCCGCCGGGGAGAAGGTGGCGCTCGAGGTGATCCGCCACCACCGGCTGATCGAGGCCTTCCTCGCCGAGGCGCTGGGCATGCCGCACGACCGCGTCCACGCCGAGGCCGAGGTGCTCGAGCACTACATCTCCGAGGACCTCGAGGCGCTGATCGCGGCGAAGCTCGGCGAACCGAGCCACGACCCGCACGGCACCCCGATTCCGGGCCCCGAGCTGACGCCGCCCGCGTTCGAGTCCCCGGCCGTCCCCCCGTCGAGGTCTTCCGCCGACCGGCCGGGGGCGACGCCGTGACGGCGCCCGCCGCGGGCTCGGAAGCCGCCGAGCAGGCCCTTCCCGGCGAGGCCGCGGTCGCCGCGGCGGCCCACCGCTCCCTCTACGGCAACGCGCGCGGCCTCTCGCGCATCTGGCCTTTCCTCGGCCCGGCCTTCATCGCCGCGGTCGCCTACATCGACCCCGGCAACTTCGCCACCAACATCAGCGGCGGTGCCAAGTTCGGCTACCTGCTGTTGTGGGTGGTGCTTGCCGCCAACCTGGTCGCGATGCTGGTCCAGGCACAGTCGGCGAAGCTCGGTATCGCCACCGGCAAGAACCTCGCCGAGCTCTGCCGCGAACGCTTCTCCCGGCGCACCTCGATCGGTCTCTGGCTGCAGGCCGAGGTGGTCGCGATGGCCTGTGACCTCGCCGAGATCGTCGGCGCCGCCCTCGGCCTCAACCTTCTCTTCGGCATCCCGCTCTTCGTCGCCGGGCTGATCGCCGGCGCCGGCACCTTCACCCTGCTGGCCCTGCAGCGGCGCGGCGTGCGGCAGCTCGAGGCGGCGATCACGGTCCTCGTCGGCGTCGTCGTCGTCGCCTTCGTCTACGAGCTGATCGACGCCTCGCCCGACGGCGGTGAAGTCGCCAAGCATCTCTTCGTCCCCGGCTTCGGCGGCACCGAGTCGATCCTGCTGGCGACCGGCATCGTCGGCGCGACGGTGATGCCGCACGTGATCTACCTGCACTCGGCGCTGACCCAGAACCGGATCATCGGCCGCAACGACGCCGAGCGTCGCCGCATCCTGCGGTTCGAGAAAATCGACGTGGTGATCGCCCTGGCGCTGGCCGGCGCGGTCAACCTGGCGATGATGATCGTCGCCGCGGCTCTCTTCCACGGCGGGGGGCTGACCGGGATCGAAACCATCGAAGGCGCCTACTCCGGCCTCCAGCAGCTCGACTCCCCGGGCGCCGCGACGATCTTCGGCGTCGCCCTGCTCGCCTCCGGCTTCGCCTCGTCCTCGGTCGGGACCCTGGCCGGGCAGGTGGTGATGCAGGGCTTCATCCATCGCCAGATCCCGCTCTTCCTGCGCCGCGCGATCACGCTCGCGCCGGCGCTCCTGATCCTGGCGATCGGTGTCAACCCGACCGACGCGCTGGTCGGCTCGCAGGTCGTCCTCTCCTTCGGCATCCCGTTCGCCCTGGTGCCGCTGCTGATGATCGCCTCCAAGCGCGAGGTGATGGGGGAGCTGGTCAACCCACGCTGGCTCTCGATTCTCGCCGGCGTGCTGGCGTCGCTGATCATCGCCCTGAACGTCTTCCTGCTCTACCAGTTCGTCGCCGGTTAGCTGTTCCTTATGCGCCTCACAGGCGCATAAGGAACAGCCGGCGGGGAGGAGCGGTAGCCTTGGCGACTCCATGGCACTCGCAGACGACTTCCAGCGCATCCTCGACGCGCTCCCGCCGGACTGGACCGACCTCGAGGTCGACCTGCGCATCGACGACGAGAGCCGTTACATCGACTGTGCCGTCTTCCTCAGCCAGGTCAACGCCCAGGTCTACAACCGGCCGCGCCAGTGGCACTGGCGGCTGATCGTCGCCCACAGCTTCGGCCACGCCGCCGCGGCGGAGACGGTCAAGGGCGTGCTGGCGAAGATCGACGGCGAGGGCGTCAACGGTGAGCTGCACGTCGCCGAGGTCCGCGAGGGCCGCTCCGAGGTCGTCCAGATGTGGGGACGCCCGGAAAGCGTCCGCGAGGAGTTCCGCGAGCGCCGCTCGATCTGAGGCCGGCCGAGGCCCCGCCGCGATGGCCCGCGTCCTCAGCATCTCCACCGACCTCATGCTCGGCAGCCGGGTCGACGCCGGCCTGACCGCCGCCGGCCACACGGTGGTGACGGCCCCGGCGATCGCCGGGGCGCCGCTGGACGAGGTCGACCTGATCGTCGCCGACCTCGACGTCGAGAAGCCGGCGGCCCTGGTCGCCGCCGGCCTGCCGGTCCTCGGGTACTACTCGCACGTCGACACCGACACCAGGGCGCTCGCCGACGCGGCGGGAGTCGACAAGGTGGTGCCGCGCTCGCGCATGGCGCGCGAGCTGCCGGACCTGGTGGCGGCGTTGCTTGCGGGGTAGGAGCGGAACCCTCACGCATCTCTGTGACCTCCCCTCCTCGCGCGGTGCCGGGTACGGTCGATGCTGCGCAGATGGCGAAGCTGAGCGAGTACGAACGCAAACGGGATTTCGGCAAGACCGCCGAGCCGACGCCGGGCGAAGGGCCGCGGCGGCACCAGGGGTTGCCGCGCTTCGTCGTCCAGCAGCACGACGCGACCCGGCTGCACTGGGACCTGCGCCTCGAGCACGATGGCGTCGCCGTCTCCTGGGCCGTGCCCAATGGCATCCCCAAGGATCCGAGCGAAAATCGCAAGGCGGTCCACACCGAGGACCACCCGCTCGAGTACATGACCTTCGAGGGTGAGATCCCGAAGGGCGAGTACGGCGCCGGCACCGTGGCGATCTGGGACCGCGGCACCTACGCGCTGGAGAAGTGGCGCGAGGACGAGATCATCTTCCGCTTCGAGGGCGAGCGGCTGCGCGGGCGTTACGTCCTCTTCCGGGCGGGCGGGCCGAACGACTGGATGATCCACCGGATGGAGCCGGTGGAAGGGAACCCGGATCCCTTCCCCGACCCGCTGCCGCCGATGCTTGCCAACGCGGGCGAGCTACCGCGGTCGACCCGCGGCTGGGCGGCGGAGCTTGCCTGGGGCGGGGTGCGCGCGATCGCCCGCTGCCGGCCGGGGCGACTCGACCTCCGCGACGGCGACCTCGTCGACATCGGCCCCCGCTGGCCCGAGGTCCACCGGCTGACCCGCCAGGTCGGCGCCCACGACCTCGTCCTCGACGGTGAGATCGTGGTCTTCGACGACCAGGGCCGCCCCGATCGCGGGCGCCTCGCCCGCCGCGATAAGCCCGGCTCCGACGGCGCCCTCCGTCGCCGCGCTCGCGAGAGCCCGGCGACCTACGTGATCTTCGACCTTCTCTTCCTCGACGGCGAGGACCTGACCGACGCGCCCTACCGGCGTCGCCGTGAGCTGCTCGCCGGGCTCGGTCTCGAGGGCGACGCCTGGCGCGTCCCCGCCAACGCGACGGCGAAGATCAAGGACCTTCTCGCGGCGAGCGCCGGTCAGGGTGTCGAAGGGCTGGTGCTGAAGAAGCAGTCGAGCCTCTACGCGCCGGGCCGTCGCACCGGGGAGTGGCTGCTCGTGCGCGCCGACGGTGGGCGGGGCGTGCCCGGCGGCGACGCCACGAGCGGAGGCGCCGCCGCGCCGCCGCGCGGTGCCGGCATCACCGCCGCCGCGGAGCCGATCGCCAAGAACAAATTCCGCCTCGAGGTGGCCGATCGCGAGCTCACCGTCTCCAACCTCACCAAGGTCCTCTATCCCGTCGTCGGCTTCACCAAGGGCGACCTGATCGACGCCTATGCCGACCTCGCCGAGGTCCTCCTGCCGCACCTGCGCGGCCGGCCGGTGACCCTGAAGCGCTATCCCGACGGCGTCGACGGGAAGCTCTTCTTCCAGAAGCGCTGCCCGCCGGGCCGCCCCGCCTGGCTGGCGACCGCGCGGATCTACTCCAAGAGCCACCGGGGCGAGATCGACTATTGCCTGCTGGGCGACCTGCCGAGCCTGGTCTGGGCGGCGAACCTGGCGAACATCGAGCTGCACACCTCGCTGGCCCGGGTCGACGATCTCGACCGCCCCGACTCGCTGGTCTTCGACCTCGATCCCGGCCCGCCTGCGGACGTGATCGATTGCGCCCGCATCGCGGTTCGCCTCCACGCCTTCTTCGCCCAGCTCGGGCTCGACAGCTACGCCAAGACCTCCGGCTCGAAGGGTCTCCACCTCCACGTGCCGTTGAACGGCACCGTCACCTTCGCCGCCTCTCGACCGTTCGCCAAGGCCGTCGCCGAGACCTTCGCGGCGCGCTTCCCCGACGAGGTCGTCTCGCTCCAGGCGAAGGCGAAGCGGGAGGGCCGCGTCCTCATCGACTGGAGCCAAAACGACCCTCACAAGACGACCGCCTCGGTCTACTCGATTCGCGCCCGGGAGCGCCCGACCGCCTCGACCCCGCTCGAATGGTGCGAGGTCGAGGCGGCGGCGGAGGCGGGCGACCCGGCCGCCCTCGTCTTCACCGTCGACGATCTCCGCCGCCGCATCGCCGCCAAAGGCGACCTCTACGCGCCGCTCCTCACCCAGAGGCAGGAGCTGCCCGACTTCTCCGGTTAGGCCTGGCGACCGCTCCCCCGCGGCTCGCCGGGAAACACCAGAACCGGATGGACGATGCTCTTGCGCACGGTGCCCGGCGTGCTCAGGCGCAACCGGAAGCGGGCCTCGACCCGGCGTCCGGCGAGGGCCGCCCGGGTCGGCGCGGCGACCCGCAGCCGCACGGTCGCGCGGCCGCCCGGCGCGACTCGCCGCGGCGCGACCACGGACGCGGCGTAGCTCTTGCCATCCGCCCGGAGCCGCACCTGCTTCGGCGCCCGTAGGAGGCAAGCCTGCGCCGCGGCGCACTCGACCTTCGCGACCACCGCGGCGCCGCCGCGGGTGAGGACGACGCGTCGCGGGGTCGCCAGCCGGAACGGCTGTGCCGATGGGGTCGCCGTCGTCGGGGTCGCGACCGGTGCCGATGCCTCGCCGCCACCACCGCGGCCCGCCGGCGTGTCGCCGCCGCCCCCACCGTCACCGCCGTCGGTCGGCGGGGTCTCGCCGGGCGTCGAGACGACGACGCGCAAGGTCGCCGGCTCGCTGGCGATGGTGCCCGCCGCGTTGGTGAAGACGGCGCGGTAGCGCGTGCCCGAGGTCGCCTGCGTCGCCGCCACGCCGAGCTCCGGCGAGGTCTCACCTTCGATGTCGCTCCAGCGCGTCGCCCCGGGCGCCCGACTCTGCCACTGGAGCGACGGCGCGGGCTCGCCGCTCGCCGCCGCGGCGAAGCTCGCCGTGGCGCCGCCGTCCGCCGCCGCCAGCCTCACCTCGGCGTCGACCGGCTGGGCGGTGACGGCGGGGGAGGTGCCGACCTGGCCGAGCTTGCCGACCCTGCCGTCGCGCCAGCTCATGTAGGCGGTGCCGTTGTCGGCGATCGCCACGTCGTTGGCGACGTTGGAGCCGTTGCTGATCGTCGCCACCCGTTCGCCGTCGTCGAAGACGACGAATTTCGTGCCGCCCCGGTCGCTGGCGATGAAGCGATCGCCGTCGGCGGAGATCGCGGTCGCGACCGATCCCCAGACTTCTTCGGCGGGGTGCGTCTCGGTCGTGTAGCCGCCGCTGCCGTCGGGATGCATCTCGACGAGCTCCGAGGTGATCACCGGGTAGGCACTCGCGTCGAGCTTCAGCCAGGCGAGCGTGCCGTCGTCGGCGATCGCCAGGTTGCCGGCGCCGGCGGTGTCGGGGAGCGGCGTGATCGTGGCTTCGTCGGTGCCCTGGAAGGTGACCTTGGAGATCGAGCTGCCGTACAGGTACAGTCGCCCGTCGGGGCCCATCTTGACCCGCTGGTTTTCGTAGTTTTCCCAGGAGTCGTGGTCCCAGCCGCCGCCCGCGACCGGGGTGAACCGGTGTAGCGCGAAGCCGTAGGTGGTGAACAGCGCGCCGTCGGATTCGCGCACCGCGAGCTCGTTGCTGGCGATGCCGACGCCCATCGGGATCGGCGTCGGATCGAGGGTTGGGGTGCCGCTCGCGCCGGTGATCCGGCGGATCGAGGTGTTGATGCCGTAGGCGGTGTCGGCCGCCTTGTCGACGGCGACGTTGCGGAGTTCCGATTCGACCGCGACCGTGTCGATGGTCGCCAGCGAGCCACCGTCGAGGACGGCCAGCGAGCCGCCGTCGTAGCTCGAGGCCCAGACGCGGCCGCCAGGGCCGATCGCCAGGTGGCCGACGCCGGTGTGCACGGTGCCGGTGGCGGCGAGGCCCAGCAGCGGGGTGCCCGGCGCCGTCCACTCTTCGGCGACCGGCTTGCCGCCCGGGCCCTCGTAGCCGAACGTGAACGGGTCGAGCGCGGTTCCGGCGCCGTAGAAGCCGGCGAAGGGAGCGACGCCTTCCGGGTCGAGGGCGGCCGGCAGCGCCGACCAGGTGGTCGTGGTCGCGTCGATCGCCGGGGTCGCCGCCGAGATGTCGAGGTTGGCGAGCTTCGCGTTCGCGTAGTGGACGAAGGCCGCGCCTTCTTCCAGCGAGCGGCTCGTCACTTCGGCGTAGAGCGCCGCGCCTTCCGCGGTGATCTCGACCCGCGGGCTCCAGATCCGCAGGTCGAGCTGGCCGTCGTGGCCGCTGAAGTGGACCGAGCCGCCGAGCTGGACGACGGTCGAGCCGGCCTCGGGGTCGAAGGACCCGGAGACGATCGGGAAGTGGAAGGTGCTGTCGGGGTTGATGCTCGCGCCGTCGGCGACTTCGGTCGAGCCGTTGGCGATCGGGCCGGCGATGTAGGAGCGGAAAGAGGCCTTGATCCCCCAGTCGGCGCCCGCGCCGAAGCCGATCGGCTCCGGTTCGGCGGCTTCCGCGGACGGGGTGGAGGTGAAGGCGAAGAGGCTCGCCAAGGCGGCGAGGGCCAGGGGGATCCAGGGCGCGGGGCGCGCCCGGCCGGTCGGGATCGACATCGGCAAGGGGTCCTTTCGGGAGGGGTGGACGATTCGGGGAGCGCCGGACCCGGAAGCCGCCTTAGGGTTCCCTAAGTCGAGCGCGGGAGGACTATATCCCGAAATGAATTAGGGCGCCCTAATAATCATCGACCGCGAGGCCCCGGCACTCGATCGGGTAGGAAAGACGCCGTGGACGCCAAAGCCCCGCTTCGTCGCTTCGACGAGTACCAGCAGACGAAGCCCGCGCTGGCGCTCCCGCTCGGCATCGTGAAGAAGTTCAGCGACGACGAAGGCGGCAGCATGGTCTCGCTGATCGCCTACCGGGCCTTCTTCTCGCTCTTCCCGTTGCTGCTGCTGATGACGACGATCCTCGGGTTCGTCCTCGCGGACAACGAAGAACTGCGCGAAGAAGTGGTGAACGGGACGCTCGCGCAGTTCCCGATCATCGGCGACCAGCTGAAGGGCGGCGAACTGACCGGCTCGGGGATCGCGCTGGCGGTCGGGATCGTCGGCTCGGTGCTCGCCGGCATGGGGGTCGTGCTGGAGACCGAGAGCGTCTTCAACCGCTGCTGGGGCGTGTCCAAGGCGGGCGAGCGCGGCTTCGTCGGCTCGCGCCTGCGGGCGATCGCGCTGCTCGTCGTGCTCGGCGGGATGGCGGTCGTCTCGACCGTGATCGGCGGTCTCGCGGCGGGCGGCGCCGACATTCTCGGCGCGGGCGGCAAGGTCGTCGGCATCCTCGTCGCGACGGTGCTGAACCTCTTCGTCTTCGGCGCCGTCTTCCGCCTGCTGACCGCCGACACGGTGGAGTCACGCGCCCTCGTCCCCGGCGTCGTCGTCGCCACGATCGGCTGGGAGATCCTGCAGCTGGCCGGCGGCTGGTACATCTCCCACGAGGTGAAGAACGCCTCCGCCGTCTACGGCACCTTCGCCCTGGTGATCGGACTGCTCGCCTGGATCCATCTCGGTGCGACCTTCGTCGTCCTCGGCGCCGAGACCAACGTCGTCCGCGCCCGCCGACTCTGGCCGCGCGCGATGTTCGACGATTCCGACGAAGGGGATGCCTGACGCGGGGTCTGATGCCCTGAGGGTCGCGTGCGACCCGCCGACCTGGGGTCTACTCCTCCTCCGCGCCGCCCCGTGGTGGCGCCTCGAAGGCGGCCAGCCCGGTGACCACCGGGATGCCATCCTCGCCGGCGAGCCGCTCGCGGCTGGCGGCGGCGACCTCCATCAGCTCGCGCAGGGCCCGGTCGAGGACCTCCGCGGCCTCCCGCCAACCGCGCTCGTCGACCGCCATCGGCATCCAGTTCAGGGTGGTGTCCTCGCGCGAGTCGATCGTGTCGGCGTCGAGCGCCGCGGCGACCTTGGCGACGAAGGTGCGCAGCGATTCGTTGGTCACGCCGCCGCGCACCGAGAGCGGCGCCCGGCGCCAGTCCTGGTGGCCGATGAAGGAGCGCGGCCGGGCCGTGTAGAAGTGCTCGATCGTGCCGCGCTTGGGGCGCGTGTCGGTCAGCTCGATGCAGTCGACCTCGATCAGCGCGTTGGCGTGGTAGGCGACGACCCCGAGGCTCTCGCGGAACTCCCGCGCCAGTTCGGTCGGGCTCGCTGTGCGTCCCTGCAGCGCTTCGAGGATCTGTACCCGCATCGGGTGCGCGAGCGCTCGCACGAGGTTCTGGTCGATCATGTCCCCGTCCGGGGCCCGGCTCTCCGGTCGCATAGGTTCGCCATCCCAGCGGTCGGCGCTCCCTCTGACAACCTCACTTTTCGAGCCGCTTGGTCACACCGGTGAGACGCCTTTGGCGCCGGTTATCGACCGCCGCGGCACGGGTAACTTGTGCGCATGTCAGTCACGACCAAGCTCGCCCGTCAGGCGGTCAAGACGACCGCGAAGCACACGGCACACACCGCTGCCTCGAAGATCTCGCGCAGACCCTTCCGCACCGTCACCCTGCTGGCGCTCGGCGCCGTGCTGGGCGGGATCGTCGGGTTCTTGCTCGGCCGCTCGGGCGGCGGGGAGGGATACCCCGAACCCCCGGCCGAGGCGTCGGTGCCGACCGGCGACCACGACGCCGCCGACACCGGCAACTCGGCCGAGCCGACCACGGAGACCGGGGCCGTCCCCTGGCCCCGGCGCCCGTGAGCGCGATGCGACACCCGTCGGTAGGGGAGAAATAAAGGGACCGAACCTTGACCTGCGGCGAAGTGGCGAGATGATGGTTCAGGAGATGGCACAGCGGAGCGTCATCGCGATCGTCACTCCGGCCTTCGGGTCGGCGGAGTCGGTTGCGGCGCTTGCCCGGGAGGTCGACGGCACCTCCACCGAAGTCCGCCTCGTCGCCCCCGCGGTCGAGATGAATCCCCTGCACCACACCTTCGGCGACATCGACGAGCCGCGCGTCGAAGCGCGCGAGCGGCTGGAGAAGGCCCTCGCCGCGGCTCGGGCGACAGGGCTCGGCGCGCGGGGCGAGGTGGGGGACTCGGATCCGGTGCAGGCGGCCCAGGATGCGCTGCTGGAGAGCCCCGCCGACGAGATCCTGATCTTCGCCCACGCCGACGACTGCAAGGAGTGGTACGAGGGCGGGCTCTGGAAGCACGCCGAAGAGTCCCTCGCCCCGCCGCTGAAGATGGTCGTCGTCGACGGCAGCCAGCACGTCGTCAAGACCGAGGAAGCGGGCCCCGGTCACATGGAAGCGATCCTCGCCGCGGAGATGGGCAGCAACCCCTACGTGCCCGGGGTGAGCCGCGCCGATCTGGCGGTGATGACCTTCGGCATCGTCGGGACGATCATCGTCGTGATCCTCGCCGCCGCCGCCACCGCCGGCGGCACCGCCACCGGCTGGCGGGCGATCGCGATCGGCATCGCGATCGCCGTCGCCCTGGTCAACATGTCGAACGTCGTCGGCACCCTGCTGATGGACAGCGTCCGCTATCGCGGCGGCTTCGCCAAGATGTTCCGCAACCTGGCCCTGGTCGGCACGCCGCTCGCCATCCTCGTCAACCTGGCGATCCTCATCTTCGCCTAGTCGGTGGGGCTGAAGCCGGCGCCCGAGGAGGGGCTGAAGCCGGCGCCCTGAGGACAAGGGATGGGGCCCCTGAAGCTGTCGCCCCTCAGCGGGGAAGGGATGGAGCCCCTCAAGCTGTCGCCCGCAGGGAAGGGATGGAGCCTCTCAAGCTGTCGCCCGCAGGGAAGGGATGCGGCCGTCTGGAGTTGTCGCCCCGGGGGGAAGGGATGCGGCCGTCTGAAGCTGTCGCCCGGGAGGGAAAGGGATGCGGCCGTCTCGTCCACGGCCCTGGCAGGCCGTGGCCGTGGCCGGGACGGCCGAGGGTGCGGGGAGCAGGCAGCGGGAGCACGGAGGGCCCGCGGGAGGGTGCGACGGATCCCTCACGGGGGTCCCACCTCGGTGACGGGACCGTCACCGAGGTGGGACCCCGTGAGGAAGACCGTGGGAACCCCACGCTTCCTCCCGGATCTCTCCACGGTCGGGGATCTCCGTGGAGGATCGCCGTTGCAGGTCGACGGCA
>JAFDWO010000014.1 GCA_018268415.1 Actinomycetota bacterium
ACCCTGCCCCGACTTGAGGCCCGGCGTCGTGGTCTTCTTCTTCGGGCGCTTGCGGCCCTTCCTGACAAGCTGATTCGTATTAGGCACGGCCGGGCATAGTAGAGCACTCCGCCCAAAACCACACCGCCGGCGGCCGCGAGCTCCGCCGCGAACCCCTTTTCGAGGACCGCGGAGGCACCGGCGAAGCGCGAGGACAGGACGCCGACGTCGAGGCCGTGGGGGAGGTCGACGAGCAGTATGACCGCCAGCGAGGCGGCACCGGCGACGATCGCGCCGAGGGCGGCCAGGCGTCCGATCCTGCCCCCGCGCAGGATCACGGCCAACCCCAGGGCGACGACGACCGCCCCGACCGGCACCAGGACATATGAGTGTGCCTGTCCCGCGGTCTTCAGGTCGACCGTCGGCGGCTTCGCCACCCCTGACAGTCCCTCGTAGCTGGGACCGCCGAGCTGCACCCCGTGGTAATCGAGGAACTGGGAGACGACGAGCAGGCCCCCGGCGGCGGCGATCAGGAGGCCGATCCCGCGGCGCGGCGTCAACACCTCTGCTGCCGCGGTCGCCGCCCGCGCCGCCCCGCCACCGAGCGCCCGCAGCGCCGCCTCGATCGCCGCCAGTCCCAGGAAAAGTCCGCGCAGCAACGGTCGCAGTCCGCGCCAGAGGAGGGCCGCCGCTTCGAGCAGGGCCGGATGCGCGCGCTCGAGACCGCGATTTGCAACCCTGTCCATGCGCCGGTTGAAGCGCATGACGCGAGGCCCGAGCGCTGCTATCATCGCGCGTCGCTCAGGCTGTTTTCCCGCCGTTGGCTTCGCCGGGCCCCCTGGGGCCTTTTTTTTGCGCCGATCCCGAGCAGCGCCGGATCGTCGCCGTTTCACCCTGAGTTACCCCGCAGGACCAAGACTTCAAAAGAGACCAAGACTTCAACCCCACCGATCGGAACCATGGCACGCAGCTTTCCACTGGAGAAGACCCGCAACATCGGGATCATGGCGCACATCGACGCCGGTAAGACGACGACGACCGAGCGCATCCTCTACTACACGGGCCGTACGCACAAAATCGGCGAGGTCCACGAGGGCGCTGCGGTCATGGACTGGATGGAGCAGGAGCAGGAGCGCGGCATCACGATCACGTCGGCCGCGACCGCCTGCGAGTGGAAAGGCCACCGGATCAACATCATCGACACGCCCGGCCACGTCGACTTCACGGTCGAGGTCGAGCGCAGCCTCCGCGTCCTCGACGGCGCGGTGGCCGTCTTCGACGCCGTCGCCGGTGTCGAGCCGCAGTCGGAGACCGTCTGGCGCCAGGCCGACAAGTACCACGTCCCGCGCTTCGCCTACATCAACAAGATGGACCGCACCGGCGCCGACTTCTACAACGCGGTCGAGACGATGAAGGACCGCCTCGGCGCGACCCCGCTGCCGATCCAGCTGCCGATCGGCGCCGAGGGCGATTTCCTCGGCTGCTTCGACCTGGTGCGCATGAAGGCGCTGATCTGGAAGGACGACCTCGGCACCGAATTCGAAGAAAGCGACGAGATCCCGGCGGACCTCACCGGCAAAGTCGAGGAGTACCGGACCGCGCTGGTCGAAGCCGCCGCCGATGCCGACGAAGAGATCATGGAAGCGTTCCTCGGCGAAGAGGACATCCCGGCCGAGAAGCTGATCACGGCCCTGCGTCAGGCCACCCTGACCACCAAGGTCACGCCGGTCCTCTGCGGCTCCTCCTTCAAGAACAAAGGCGTGCAGCCGCTGCTCGACTCGGTGGTCGAACTGCTGCCGTCGCCGCTCGACGTCCCGGCGGTCACCGGCGAGGTGCCGCCCGCCAAAGGCGAGACCGAGCCGACCGAGGCGACCCGCCCGGCCGACGACAGCGGCCCGTTCGCGGCGCTCGCCTTCAAGGTCATGTCCGACCCCTACGTCGGCAAGCTCACCTACTTCCGCGTCTACTCCGGCAAATTGCAGGCCGGCGGCCGCGTGCTCAACGTCAAAACCGGGCGCACCGAGCGGATCGGTCGCCTGCTGATGATGCACGCGAACTCCCGCGAGGAGATCGAGGAGGCGTACTCGGGCGACATCTGCGCGGGCGTCGGCCTCAAAGAAACCGGCACCGGTGACACGCTGGCGGCCCCGGACGCGCCGATCGCGCTGGAGTCGATCGAATTCCCGGAGACGGTGATCGCCGTCGCGATCGAGCCGAAAACCAAAGCCGACCAGGAGAAGATGGGCAACGCCCTGGCGCGCCTCGGCGAGGAGGACCCGACCTTCCGGATCGAAACCGACGAGGAAACCGGCCAGACCCTGATCCACGGGATGGGCGAGCTCCACCTCGAGGTGATCGTCGACCGCATGCTGCGCGAGTTCAAAGTCGAGGCGAACGTCGGTAAACCGCAGGTCGCCTACCGCGAGACGGTCCGCAAGCGGGTCGAGAAGGTCGTTGCCCGCTTCGTCCGTCAGACCGGTGGTCGCGGCCAGTTCGGCCACGTCGTCATCAACCTCGAGCCGGCGCCCGGCGAGGGCTTCGTCTTCGAGAACAAAATCAAAGGCGGCGTCATCCCCGGCGAATACATCGGCCCGGCCGAACAGGGTATGGAGGAGGCGCTGGAGAACGGCGTCAAGGCCGGCTACCCGATGGTCGACGTCAAAGCCGAACTCGTCGACGGCTCTTACCACGACGTCGACTCCTCCGAGATGGCCTTCAAAATCGCCGGCTCGATGGCGATCCAGGAGGCGGCCCGCAAAGCCAACCCGGTGCTGCTCGAGCCGGTGATGGCGGTGGAGGTCGTCACCCCCGAGGACTTCCTCGGCGACGTGATCGGTGATCTTTCGAGGCGCCGCGGGAAGGTCCAGGGCCAGGAGCAGCGCGGCAACGCGCTCGCGGTCAGGGCGCTCGTCCCGCTCGGCGAAATGTTCGGTTACGCGACCGACCTCCGATCCTCGACCCAGGGCCGCGCGACGTACACGATGCAGTTCGAGCAGTACGAGGAGGTTCCCTCGAACATTGCCGAAGAGATCGTCGCATCCCGCTCTGGAGAGCCGGCGGGGACGGCCGCGTAGGAACGTTCGACAGGCGCAACGCTGCCAAGGGCCGTACCTGGCTATATTTCCCAGGTTCGCCCGCAGGCAGGGAAAAACTCCCTGCCAGGCATCGCTCAAACAACTCAAGCACCTAAACCAGACAGAAACACGACCTTCGAAAGGGCAAACGGAAGAGAATGGCCAAGGAGAAATTCGAGCGCGATAAGCCGCATGTGAACGTCGGCACCATCGGTCACATCGACCATGGCAAGACGAC
>JAFDWO010000150.1 GCA_018268415.1 Actinomycetota bacterium
CGGGGGGTCGGCAGGTGTGACGGATCCGTGAGGGAGGAGGGATCTGGTCGCGGAGACGTCGGGAGGGTCGCGAGTGTGACGGATCCCTCACCGATCCGAGACCTTGTCACGGAGACGTAGGGAACCCCACCCTTCCTCCCGTGTTGTCCAACGCTCACGGACGCGCTGCGTGGGTTTTCCACCGTATAGGGGGGTCAAAGCACGCAGCGCGTTCCCGGGCCCTCTTCTCCGGCCCGGAAAGGGACCGAAGGTTGCGGAGAGGGTGACGTTCCCGGCATCTTCGTGACCGATCAGGGCGAGGTGTGGGCTCTCCCGCACGGAGCCGTCACGGAAGTCCGACCTCGTGCCGTCCCTGTCCCGCCTTTTTCACGACCTTCCCCCGTCCCTGCCTCTCCCCTCATCCCTGTGTCGTCTTTTTCACGACCCCGTCCCATCCCTGTGTCGTCTTTTTCACGACCCCTCCCGTCCCTGTGACCGCCCTCCCCACGACCCCTCCCGTCCCGGGCGCCTCATGGCGCTCACAGCCTGCCAGGAGCGCCATGAGGCGCCCGGGACGCACCTCGGACGGGGCGGGGTGGTTGGGGTCGGGCGGCATCTCGGACGGACAGGGTGGCCGGGGTCGCGGCGCCACGCGCCGCCGCGGCGCATCTCGGACGGGCGGGGCGGTTGGGGTCGCGCGGCGACACGGCCGGCCGCCCCGACCGCGAACCCCGCCGTCCCTCCCCGCCGCCCTCCCCGGCCTACGCCGCGCGGTCGGGCAATTTCATCCCCACCCGCTCCGCCACCAGGTCGATGTCGGTGCGGTGCTTGACGATGATCGACATCGAGTTGTTGAAGGTCTCGCGGTCGATGTCGTCGACGCCCATCAGGAGGAGAGTGCGGGCCCAGTCGATCGACTCGGCGATCGAGGGGGGCTTCTTCAGGTCGAGGTCACGGACCATCCCGACCACCTCGACCAGGCGGCGGGCCAGCTCGCGGGGCATCTCCGGCGCGTGGAGGAGGACGATCTCCATCTCCCGCTCGACGCCCGGGTAGTCGAGCCAGAGGTAGAGGCAACGACGCTTCAGCGCCTCGGTCAGCTCGCGCGAGTCGTTCGAGGTGAGGACGACGATCGGCATCGTGGTGGCGCTGATCTGCCCCAGCTCGGGGATCGTGATCTGGAAGTCGGAGAGGAGCTCCAGCAGCATCGCCTCGAACTCCTGGTCGGTCTTGTCGATCTCGTCGATCAACAGGACCACCGGCTCGGGGCTGGAGATCGCCTGCATCAGCGGCCGCGTCAGCAGGAACTCGGTGCCGAAGATGTCCTCCTGCACGTCTTCCCAGCCCGCCTCGCCGCCGGCCTGGATCCGCAGCAGCTGCTTGCGGTAGTTCCACTCGTACATCGCCTTCGCCTCGTCGAGCCCCTCGTAGCACTGCAGGCGCACCAGCGGGCGCCCGGTCGAGCGCGACAGGGCCTTCGCCAGCTCCGTCTTCCCGACCCCCGCCGGACCCTCGACGAGGATCGGCTTCCCCAGTCGCTGCGCGAGGAAGGAGACCAGTGCGGCGGGCTCGTCGGCGAGATAACCGACCTCCGCCAGGGAACGCTTAACCGCTTCTACGGACTCATCTGCCATGCCGGCGATGATAATCAGGCGCCCGTGCCCGACCTTCTCCCGCCGACGGCGGCGCTCCCGCACAGCCTCGGCCCCTACCTCGCCTTGGTGCTGGTCGGCTTCGGCGTCGGCATCCTCGGCCACCTGACCAAGATCCGCTGGCTGGTCGGCATCGGTATCGCGCTGATCGTCGTCGGCGCCCTGCTCCTGCCCTTCGCCGCGGGCATCCCGAGCAGCGAAAAGAGCCCTCCGGGGGAAGGATCCTTCGGCACCGAACTCGGCGAATAGGCACTCGTGCCGCGCCCGCCGGGTGGCTGCCCTACAGTTGAGCCCCGTCCGTTTCCGACCGAAGGAGCGCTCCCTTGAGCCGCAAACGAACTTTCGCAATCCTCGCGGCCTTTGCCGTTCTCGCGGCCGTGCTCAGCGCCTGCGGTGGCGGCGGCGGTGGCAGTAGCGAAGACCCGCAGAAGGTGATCGAAAACGCGACCTTCGAAGGGATCGAAAGCGGCGACGTCAACCTGACGATGAACGTCAAGGCGGAGGGTGAACACGCCGGCAACCTGAAGATCGACCTCCACGGTCCCTTCCAGTCGACCGGCCTCAAAAGCCTTCCCGAACTCGCCCTGGAAGCGACGGCGAAGGGTGAAGCCGACGGCGAAAAGATCGACTTCGAAGGCGGCCTGACGGTCCTCGGCGACCGCGCCTACGTCGGCTTCGGCGGGAAGAACTACGAAGTCGACCCGACCACCTTCGGCTTCATCAAATCGAGCTTCGAAGAAGCCGAGCAGCAAGGCGCAAAGGAAAGCGCCGGGGGCGAAGCCACCGCCTGCCAAAAGGCCGCCACCTCGATGAACCTCGAAGAATTCGTCGACAACCTCGAAAACGAAGGCGGCGAAGAAGTCGAAGGGGTGAAGACGACGAAACTGAGCGGCGACCTCGAACCGAAGGGCGCCGTCGACGCGATCATCCGGCTGATGGAAACGCCGGCCTGCTCCTCGCAGCTGGAAGCGGCCGGCCCGCTCCCGCTCGACGAACTGAAGGAACTGAAGAGTGAAATCACCGGCGCGGTGAAGAAGGCGCACGCCGACATCTACGTCGGCGAAGACGACCACATCGTCCGCAAGGTGGCCGCCGACCTGACCGTCGAACCGAAGGGCACCGGCGAAAAGGTCGAGATCGAATTCGAACTCACGCTGGGCGCGGTGAACGAAAAGCAGACGATCAAGGCGCCGGCAAACGCCCAACCGCTCGAAAAGCTCTTCGGCCAACTGGGCGTCAACCCGCTCGAACTGCTCGGGATGCTGCAGGGCGGCGGCGGCACGGAAGGTCTCGACGGCTTCCTCGAAGGGGTCACGGGGGAAGCGGTCGGCGGCAGCCGGTCCGGCGGCGGCAGCTCGTCGGAAGAAATCGAACTGCCCTCGACCGGCAAGTCGAAGGAATTCAGCGAATGCCTGTCGGAAGCGAAGAGCGCCTCTGACGTCCAGGAATGCGCGACGTTGATGGAATAGCGGCCTGACCGCGAACCAGACCGAGTCCGAGCCTGAGCCGTCCGTGGGACCCGGCGGTCCCACGGGCTCGCCCGATCCCGTGGGTCCACCGCGCTTCGACGCGTCGTTCCTGCGCAGCGCGCAGGGCTACCCGTACCTGCTGGTGCCGCTGATCCCGATAGCGGTGGTGCTCGACCTGGCGGGGGCCTCGGCGGTGATCGTCTTCGCCGCCTCGGCGCTCGGAATCATCCCCACCGCGGCGCTGATGGGGCGGGCGACGGAGGAGCTTGCGGCCCGCTCCGGGCCCGGTGTCGGCGGCCTCCTCAACGTCACCTTCGGCAACGCGCCGGAGCTGATCATCGCTCTCTTCGCCCTCGGCCAGGGGCTGCAGGAGGTGGTCAAGGCCTCGATCGTCGGCTCGATCGTCGGCAACATCCTCCTTGTCCTCGGTGCGGCGATGCTGGCGGGCGGCCTCGGCCGCGACAAACAGTTCTTCAACCGCACCGGTGCCGCGATCCAGACCTCGATGTTGATGCTCGCCGCCGCGGCGCTGATCATGCCCGCGATCTTCGAGCTGGTCGAGGGCAAGGGTCTGCCGCTCCCGGGCTCCGAGGCCACCCACTTCGAGCCCACCGTCGAGCACCTCTCGCTCGCCGTCGCGATCGTCCTCATCATCACCTACGTCCTCGGCCTCGTCTTCTCGCTCAAAACCCACCGCGATCTCTTCAACCCCGACTACGAGGAGGAGGAAGGGTGGGGCTGGTCCGTGCGCACCTCGGTGATCGCCCTGGCGATCGCGGGCGTCCTCGTCGGCGTGATGTCGGAGGTGCTGGTCGGTTCGATCACCGAAGCATCCGAGTCGATCGGCCTCTCCGAGTTCTTCATCGGCGTGGTCGTCGTGGCGATCGTCGGCAACGCCGCCGAGCACTGGGTCGCCGTCCTCGTCGCCCGCAAGGACAAGATGGACCTCGCGGTCAACATCGCGATCGGCTCCAGCGGCCAGGTCGCCCTCTTCGTCGCCCCGGTCCTCGTCATCGCCTCCTACTTCATCGGCCCCTACCCGCTGGCGCTGGTCTTCAACGGCTTCGAGCTGGGCGCGATCGTGATCGCGATCATGATCGCCAACTACGTCATCCAGGACGGCGAGTCGACCTGGTTCGAGGGGGTCCAGCTGTTGGCGGTCTACCTCGTCTTCGGCCTGGCCTTCTATTTCGCCTGAGCGCCCCTGGCTGCGTCCTCGGTCGGGCGCGGGCAGGGCACGCCACGCTCCCTGCGTCCTGGCCAGGAACGCTCGACGGCCGCGGCCACAGATAGCCTCCGCCGATGGAATACCTCCTCCTTCTGGTCAGCTTCGCGGTTGTCCTCTCCGGCGCGCTGCTGTTCACCAACGCGGTCGAGTGGCTCGGCCACGTGCTGGGACTGGGGGAGGGGGCGGTCGGCAGCGTCCTCGCCGCGGTCGGGACCGCGACGCCGGAGACGCTGATCGCGATCATCGCCCTGATCAGCGCCGAAGCGGGCTCCGAAGACGTAGCGATCGGGGCGATCGTCGGCGCGCCCTTCCTGCTCGGCACCCTGGCGATGGGCCTGATCGGGCTCTTCGCCTACCTGTATCGCGAGCGCCGGGTCCAGGGGGTGGCGCTTGACGCCCACGGCCCGACCCTGGAGCGGGACCTGCTCTTCTTCCTCGTCTTCTTCGCCCTCGCCGGCGCGCTCGCCTGGGGGCCGCCCTTCGGGGTCCGGCTGCCGGTCGGCGTCCTCTTCCTCCTGGCATACGTCTTCTACGTGCGCCGGACCCTCGCCGCGGCGGGCGACGTCCAGGCGGAGGAGACGCTCGACCCGCTCTACTTCGATCGCCGCGAGGACCGCACCAAGGGCCAGCCGCCCGCCGTCCTCTGCGCCCTCCAGCTCCTGGTCGGCCTCGGCGCGATGGTCGGCGGCGCCCACCTCTTCGTCGAAGAGCTGCTGACGATCGCCGACAGCCTCGGCGTCGAGGCCCTGGTCCTCGCCCTCGTCCTGGCCCCGCTGGCGACCGAGCTGCCGGAGAAGGTCAACAGCTTCTTCTGGGTGCGGGAGGGCAAGGACGCTCTCGCGCTCGGCAACGTCAGCGGCGCGATGGTCTTCCAATCGACGATCCCGATCGGCATCGGCCTGGTCTTCACCGAGTGGAGTCTCGACGCCAACGCGGTCCTCTCGATCTGCCTCGGCCTCGCCGGTGGCCTCCTCGCCTACGCGAGCCTCCACCGCTCCAAGCGCTTCTCCGCGCCTGCCATCGCAGGCTGGTTCACCCTCTACGCCTCTTTTATCGTGGTGGTCGCCGTCTAGCCAGACGGGCGCCGCGGCTCAGTCGGCCAGCTCGGCGAGAGCCGTCAACACGAGTTTGTCGTGTTTTTTCGGCTGAACTTTGGGGAAGACCCGGGCGACCTTCCCCTTCGGGTCGATGATGAAGGTCGAGCGCAGCATCCCCATGTACTTCTTGCCGTACATCGACTTCTCGCCCCAGGCGCCGTATTTCTCCGCCACCCTGTGATCGACGTCGCCGAGCAGGGTGAACCCGAGCCCGTACTTGTCGTCGAACTTCTTGATCTTTTCCGGCTCGTCCGGTGAGACCCCGATGACCTTGGCGCCCGCCGCCGCGTACTCCTCGCTCCGGTCCCGCACCCCGCAGGCCTGCGTGGTGCATCCCGGGGTATCCGCCCGCGGGTAGAAGTAGAGGACCACGGTCTGGCCTTTGAAGTCGGACAGCTTGACCTTGTTGCCGTCCCGATCGGGCAGCGTGAACGCGGGTGCCTTGTCTCCCTCTTTGAGCACGCTCAGTCCTCGCGGCCGGGGTCCTGGCCGTCCTCGTCCTCGTCGAGCTCCTCGTCGCCCTGTTCGAGGGCGGTCTCGGAGACCGAGCCGCCGGAGCCGGGGTGGTAGGAGGTCTGGAAGGTCTCGAGGATGCGATCGCGGCCGTCCTCGTCGACCGGGACCTCGTCGGAGAGGCGGACCCACTCGGCGCCCTCGTAGGCCTCCAGGTTGAAGACCTCCTGGTCGATCGAGGCGGAGTCATCGACGACCACGACCACCTCGGTCTGCGGGTTGAAGTAGGTGCCGGGCTGGTTCAGCAGCTCCTCGACCTCGTAGAGGTTCTCCTCGGGATCCGGCGGCATGCGCGCGATCTTAGAGCCTCGCGCCCCCCTCGGTCGCGTCGTCGGCCGCGACCCTTCAGAGGCCGAGGCCCGCCAGTTGGCGGTCGGTCTCGGCTTCGACGTCGAGGGGCTCCAGGCCCGCCCGCTGGCGGCGTTCGTTGCGGGCGATGACGAGCTGGCGAACCTCGGTCCGCAGCTCCTCATCATGGCTTGCCGAGCCGCCGTCCGCCGCCGCCAGGAGGCGCGCCGACTCCGCCTCGACGTCGAGTGCGGGCTCGCCCCGCACCTTTCGTCGCTCCGCCTTGGCCTCGAGCATCTGGCGCACCTCGGCGGCCTGGATCGCGGGGTCCGTCGACTGCGGTGCCGCGCCCTTGCGGGCGGGGGAGTCGCGCAGGATCGCGAAGGCGCCGCCCCCGTAGGCGTCCCAGCCGCCGGTCACCCGCTTCAGCCCGAGGCCGACCAGCGGCGCCACCACGCCGGTGAAGATCAGCACCGCCGTCGCCTTCACCCCCACGGAAAGCGCCATCGCAAGTCCCACGGGCACAGCGTATCCGTTACTCTTCTCCTGGTTGACTGACCAGTCAATCGGGCACGTCCTCGAACCAAAGGAGCTTCACGCGGTGGTTGACTTCACCCTGACCGACGAACAGAAAGACCTGCGCGAGCTCGCGCACTCCTTCGCCGAGAAAGAGATGCGCCCGGTCGCCTGGGAGTACGACAAGGACGGCACCTGGCCCGATGAGGTGCTGCGCAAGGCCTGGGACGTCGGCCTGATGAACACCCACGTCCCCGAGGCCTACGGCGGGCCGGGCCTCGACTATCTCTCCGGCTGCGTGATCGAGGAGGAGATCGGCTGGGGCTGCTCCGGCATCGGCACCTCGCTGATGGCGAACGGCCTGGCCTCGGCGCCGGTCGGCCTCGGCGGCTCCGAGGAGACGAAGAAGAAGTACCTCGGCATGCTGACCGAAGACTTCAAGCTCGCCTCCTTCTGCCTCACCGAGCCCGACGCCGGATCCGACGTCGCCGGGATGAAGACCCGCGCCGTCAAGCAGGGTGACAAGTACGTCCTCAACGGCTCCAAGTGCTTCATCACCAACGGCACCTATGCCGACTGGTTCACGGTCTACGCGAAGACCGATCCGGAGGCCGGCCACCGCGGCATGTCCGCCTTCGTCGTCGACGCCGACTCCCCCGGGGTCACGGTCGACAAGAAGGAGGACAAGATGGGGCAGCGGGCCTCGAACACCGCGACGATCTCCTTCAACGACGTCGAGGTGCCCGCCGAGAACCTGCTCGCCGAAGAAAACAAGGGCTTCAAACTGGCGATGATGACCCTCGATCGGACCCGTCCGGGCGTCGCGGCGATGGCCACCGGGATCGCCCGCGCGGCGTTCGAGTTCGCCGCCGAGTACTCGAAGGAACGGGTCCAGTTCGGCGTGCCGATCGCGATGCACCAGGCGATCCAGTTCATGATCGCCGACATGGCGACCAAGGTCGACGCGGCCCGGTTGCTGACCTGGAACTCGGCCGTCCAGCTCGACCAGGGGCAGCGCAACACGCTGCGCTCCTCCGAGGCCAAGCGGTTCGCCTCCGACTCGGCGATGGAGGTCACCACCGACGCCGTCCAGGTCTACGGCGGCTACGGCTTCATCAAGGAGTACCCGGTCGAGAAACTGATGCGCGACGCGAAGATCATGCAGCTGTACGAGGGGACCAGCCAGATTCAGCGCCTGGTTATCGCCAAAGAGGTGCTGCTGCCGCGCAACATCGACGAGGTCACGCCGGAGGCGAAAGCCGCCGAGGCCGCCCAGTCCGAGCAGGCGGCCGCCACCGTCTGAACCCCACGTCGATGGGCCGAAAACTCAAGCAGGAGTTGAGTTTTCGGCCCGTCAACGGGAGCGACGCACCGATTCCGCGCTGAAGGCTCGCGGAAGGTGCGCGGACGTCAGCCCGTGGTGCGCCTGCGATAGGCGCGGACGGTGAGCGGGACGACGATCGCGAGGATCGCCACGCACCAGGCGACGGAGGCGATCACGGAGTGCTCGAGCGGCCAGGCCGACCCGCTCGGGATCGCGGTCGGGTTGCCGAACAGGGTTCGGACCGCCGCCGCCCAGGCGCTGATCGGGTTGTATTCAGCGACCTGGCGAAGGCCGTCGGGCAGGCCGCCGACCGGCACGAACGTGTTGGCGACGAAGGTCAGCGGGAAGACCGCGACGAAGGCGATCCCCTGGACCCCGTCGGGTGAGCGGGCGAGCACGCCGACCAGCGTGCCCAGCCAGATCATCGCGATCGCGATCAGGAACAGGAGGCCGAAGCAGGCGAGCGCTTCGAGCGGGGTGGAGGAGATCCCCCAGCCGACGATCAGGCCGCTGATGACCATGATCGTGACCGCCAGGACGGTGGCGCAGAACTCTGCCGTCAGGTGGCCGATCAGATACGCGGGCCGCGACATCGGCAGCGAGCTGAAGCGGTCGATGATGCCCTCGCCGAGGTCGGTGGCGATCGACACGCCTGGTCCCATCATCCCGAAGGCGAGGGTCTGCACGAGGATCCCGCCGATCAGATATTCGTGATAATCGCCTCCGCCCGGCACGGCGATGACGCCGCCGAACACGAAGGCGAACAGCAGCACGAACATCAGCGGCTGCAGGGTGACGTCGAACAGCTTCTCCGGGATCTGGCGGATGTGGGCGAACTGTCGCTTGGCCAGGACCCAGGCGTCCACGGCGAGCCAGCGCAGGCGGGCAGGGCCGGCGGGCACTCTGGGCAATGCGGTGGGGGTCGAGATTGCGTTGGCGTTCATGCGGTCGCCTCCTCGCGGTCGGAGTCCTTGGTGGCATGGGTGCTCGCGACGCGGGCGCGCGGCGAGGTGAGGGAGAAGAAGACGTCGTCCAGCGTCGCCTCGCGGCGGCGCACGTCGTGGGCGTCGACGCCGCCCTCCTCGAGCGCCCGGACCACCTCGATCAGGCGCGTCGATTCGCTTGCCGGGGCGGCGACGAAGAGGCCCTCGCGGTCGATCTCGGCGGTGCCCGCGGCGACCTTCTCGAGCGCCTCCGCCGCCGCGCCGAGCTCATCGTCCGCGGCCACGGTGACGACGACGCGTTCGCCGCCGTACCGTGCCTTCAACTGCTCGGGCGAGCCGGTGGCGACGATCTTGCCGTGGTCGAGCAGGACGACGTCGTCGGCGAGCTGATCGGCCTCCTCCAGGTACTGGGTGGTGAGGATCAGCGTGGTGCCGCCGCCGACCAGCTGCCGGAGCAGGTCCCATAGCTCGTTGCGGCTTTCCGGGTCGAGCCCGGTGGTCGGCTCGTCGAGGAAGAGGACCGGGGGTGAGGCGACCAGGCTGGCGGCCAGGTCGAGCCGGCGGCGCATGCCGCCGCTGTAGTCCTTGACCAGGCGGTCGCCGGCGTCCTCGAGGCGCAGCTCGGCGAGCAGCTCCGCCGCCCGCGCCTGCGCGACCTTGCGCGGCAGGTGGTAGAGGCGGCCGATCATCTCGAGGTTGGCGGCGCCGGTCATCAGCCCGTCGACGGTCGCCGCCTGGCTGGTGAGGCCGATCTGTTCGCGGACCCGGTCCGGTTCGGCGACGACGTCGTGCCCCGCCACCTTCGCCGTGCCCGTCGTGGGCGCGACCAGGGTGGTGAGGATGCGGATCGCCGTCGTCTTGCCGGCGCCGTTGTGGCCGAGGAGGCCGAGGACGGAGCCCGTCGGCACCGCGAGCTGGAAGTCGCGGAGGGCCCACTGCTCGCCGTATTGCTTGCCGAGGCCTTCGGCCACGACGGCGTGGGAAGTCTGGATGCCTTGATTCATTTCGTACCTCGTACGTTGTCGTGGTACAGCGTACGATCAGGTTAGCAGTACGATGTACGAAATGTCGAGAGATCCGGAGACGACCAAGGACGAGAAGGCGGCGGAGCGCGAGGAGAAGCGCGTCCGACGCGAGCGCGAGCGGGCCGAACGCGAGGAGGAGCGGGCGCGCGAGCGGGCCGCGCGCGGACGGGAGAAGGTCGAACGGGCCGAAGATCGCATTCGCGAGCGCTCGGAGCACGCCCAGGCGAAGATCGCCCGGGCGCTGGAGGGGGTCGCCGACGCCGAAGACAAGGCGGGGGAGATGGTCGCGCGGGCCGTCGCGCGGGCCGAGAACGCTGCCGATCAAGAGGCCCCGTCTCTCGCCGACGTTGAGCCGATGGTCTGGTTCCGCCAGGAGCCGGCCAGTCGCCGTCCCGCCCACACCCGCGCCGACATCGCCCGCGCGGCGATGGAGATCGCCGACGCGGAAGGCTTCGACGCCGTCTCGATGCGCCGCGTGGCCCAGCGCCTCGGCGCCGGGACGATGACCCTCTACCACTACGTCCGCAACAAGGACGAGCTGATCACGCTGATGAGCGACGCGGTGATGGGGGAGGTCGTCGTTCCGGAGGGCGAGCTGGCCGATGACTGGCGCACCGCCCTGACGCAGATCGCCGGGCGCACCCGCGCGGTCTTCGCCTCCCATCACTGGATCTTCGAGCGGATGTCCGACGGGCGACCCGGCCCGAACGGCCTGCGCCACTTCGAGCAGTCGCTGCAGGCGGTGGCCGGACTCGGCCTCGACCGCCACGAAACCTTCGAGCTGATCGGTCAGATCGACGACTATGTCTTCGGCTTTGCCCTCCGTGAGCGCCAGGAGCAGGAAGAGCACGAGCGCGGCTGGCCCCCCGAGGTCCTCGACTTCTTCAAGCGCGAACTTGCCACCGGTCGCTACCCGCTGATCAGCGATTTCTTCGGCAACGACTTCGACGCCAGTTTCGACGCCGTGGTCGAGTTCCTGGGCCAACCGGGTCGCTTCGAGCGCGGCCTCGGTCGCCTCCTCGACGGCATCGAAGCCGAGCTCCTCACCAAACCCCCCAAATAGCGTCGCAAAAGCACGGCCGCAGGGGAGAACCAACCCCGCGGTCGTCCTTGGCTCCCCATGGATAACCAACGCAGCGCGGTCGACCTGACGTCCGGTCCCCCAAACGCGGTCGACCTAACCGGCGCTCCCCCAACCGCGGTCGACCTAACCGGCGCTATAGGTGGGAAAGGACGACCGCCGTCGAGTGGGGGTGGGAGAGGACGACCGCGTGGTCGGGCGCGGTGGGTGGCGCTCTCCCGGATGGCGACCAAGCAGCACGGTGTTGTGTCGATCCGACAGCTGGAAGGACCACTCGGCTTTTCGCAGCGGTCGGTGGCGCGGGCGGTTGCCTCGGGCCGGTTGCACCGGGTCTACCGGGGTGTGTACGCGGTGGGACACACGGAGCTTTCGCGGCATGGGGAATGTCTGGCGGCGGTGTTGGCGGTCGGGCCAGGGGCGTTGCTCAGCTATTACTCCGCCGGTTGGTTGTGGGGCCTTTGGTCGGGATCGCCGGCGCCGTTCGAGGTGACCGCCGTCGTGCCGCGGCACCATCGGCCGCCGCGAGGAGTGGTTCGGCATCGCGCCCGGAACCTCGACGAGGTCGACCGGGCGGTGGTCGACGGGATTCCGGTCACGTCGGTGGCGCGGACGCTCCTCGACCTCGCGTGGAAGTTGCGCCCCGATCAACTGCGGCGGGTGCTGGCGCGAGCGGAAGACCTGGGGCTGTTCGACCTCGAGGCGATTCACGAGGTGATCGAGCGCAACCGCGGACACCGTGGCGCGCAGCGGCTCCGGTTCGCGCTCGCGATCTACGAGCGACCGATCTGGACGCGTTCGGAGTTCGAGCGGCGCTTTGTCGAGCACCTCGTGGCCGGCGGCCTACCGCGACCGGCAACCGGGTGGACCGAGGTCGGCCACGAGGTCGACGTCTACTGGCCCGAGCACCGCTTCGGGATCGAACTCGACGCCTTCGAGACGCACGGCACGCGCGCGGCATTCGAGGTGGATCGCGAACGGGATCTCGACTTTGCCCTGGCCGGGATACGGACGGTGCGAATCACGGAACGCAAGTTCCACCGCGAACCGGAAGCGGTCGTCGCGCTCGTCGCGACCTTGCTGTCGCGGGGCTAGCGCGGCGCGCCGTCGCGGCGCTTCGAGGCCTTCAGGCGCGGGACTTTGTCGAGGATCAGCTTGCGCAGGCGGATCGCGTCGGGGGTCACTTCGACGCACTCGTCGTCGCGCAGGAACTCCAGCGATGCTTCCAGGGTCAGGCGCGTCGCGGGCGCCAGGCGGACCAGCACGTCGGCGCTCGCGGCACGCATGTTGGTCTGCTGTTTGGCCTTGGTCGGGTTGACGTCGAGGTCTTCGGCGCGAGCGTTCTCGCCGATGATCATCCCTTCGTAGACCTCCTCGCCCGGTCCGACGAAGAGGGTTCCGCGGTCCTGCAGGCTCATCAGCGAGTAGCCCGCGGTCTGGCCGCGCCGGTCCGCCACCAGGGAGCCGGTCTGGCGCGTGCGCAGCTCGCCCGCCCACGGCTCCCAACGGTCGAAGACGTGGTGGAGGATGCCGCTCCCGCGGGTCTCGGTGAGGAACTCGGTGCGGAAGCCGATCAGCCCGCGGGCCGGCACCAGGTAATCCATCCGCACCCAGCCGGTCGAGTGGTTGACCATCTGCTCGAGCCGCCCCTTGCGCCCCGCCAGCATCTGCGTCACCGCGCCGACGTGCTCCTCGGGCACGTCGATCGCCAGCCGCTCCACCGGCTCGTGCACCTTGCCGTCGATTTCCTGGGTGACGACGCGCGGCTGGCCGGCGGTCATCTCGAAGCCCTCGCGCCGCATGATCTCCAGCAGCACGACCAGCTGCAGCTCGCCGCGGCCCTGCACCTCCCAGGCGTCAGGTCGGTCGGTGTCCTTGACCCGGATCGAGACGTTGCCGACCAGCTCCTGGTCGAGCCGCGAGCGGATCTGGCGCGCGGTCAGCTTGTCCCCGCCGCCCTGTCCGGCCATCGGCGAGGTGTTGATCCCCAGCACCAGCGAGAGCGACGGCTCGTCCACGGTGATCACCGGCAGCGGTTGTGGGTTCTCCGGATCGGCCAGCGTCTCGCCGATCGTCACGTCTTCGATCCCGGCGACGGCGATGATTTCGCCCGGACCGGCCTCCGCGGCGGTCACCCGCTCCAACCCCTCGGTGACGTAGAGCTCCGAAACGTTCGCCCGCTTCACCTCGCCGTCGGCGCGGCACCAGGCGATCGACTGGCCGGACCTGATCGTCCCCTGCCGCACCCGGCACACCGCCAGCCGCCCGACGTAGGGCGAGGCGTCGAGGTTCGTCACGTGCGCCTGCAGCGGCGCGCCCTCGTCGTAGGTCGGCGCCGGGATTTTCTCCAGCATCAGGTCGAGCAGGGGCATCAGATCGGTCCCCTCGACTCCCTCCTCGCGCGCCGCCCAGCCCGCTTTCGCGTTCGTGTAGACGATCGGGAAGTCGATCTGCTCGGAGTCGGCGTCGAGGTCGATGAAGAGCTCGTACACCTCGTCGACCACCTCGGAGATCCGCGCGTCCGGCCGGTCGACCTTGTTGATCACGAGGATGATCGGCAGGCGCCGCTCGAGCGCCTTGCGCAGCACGAAGCGCGTCTGCGGCAGCGGCCCCTCCGACGCGTCGACCAGGAGCAGCGCCCCGTCGACCATCGTCAGCGCCCGCTCCACCTCGCCGCCGAAGTCGGCGTGGCCCGGCGTGTCGACGATGTTCAGCTTCACCCCGCCGTGCTGGACCGCGGTGTTCTTGGCGAGGATCGTGATCCCCTTCTCCCGCTCGAGGTCCATCGAGTCCATCACCCGCTCGGCCACGTCCTGGCCTTTGCGGAAGGTTCCGGTCTGCCAGAGCATGGCGTCGACAAGCGTCGTCTTGCCGTGGTCGACGTGGGCGATGATCGCGCAGTTGCGCAGGTCGTTACGAGTTGCGGTCATGGGGAGTGGGGAGAGTAGTGGTGACGGTTCGTGGGCAAGCAGTTCGAGGACGGAGGGAGCGAGCAGAGGGAGCGCACTTCAGTGCGTGACCCGATAGCGAGCGGCTGAGGACGCCGCAATGCGCCGCCCACGGGCCCACCACAAGACGAAGCCCGCCAATTGGCGGGCTTCCCAGACTGTCTATGAGCTAGCGCTCTACGAAGTCTGCTGAACGCTGGCCGCGGCGGGGCCCTTCGGGCCTTCCTCGGACTCGTAGCTCACCTTGGCGCCCTCGGTCAGGGACTTGAAGCCCTCACCCAGGATGGCGCTGTGATGAACGAAGACGTCCTTCGAGCCGTCGTCGGGCGTGATGAACCCGTAGCCCTTGTCGTCGCTAAACCACTTTACGGTTCCAGTAGGCATGCATTGCCTCCACATCGTGTGCTGCAAACGCTGACGATGCTGACTGGCAACGACATGCGAGCGCTAGACACAAACTTACGGCCGGTAACCCGACCCTTTCAGGCGGCACCGTAGCAGGATCGGGGGCGTCCGGACGTGAATTTTTGGCCCAATCGTGCGGCGCCCGCCCCGTCCGCGATCCCATCTAGCCTCGTCTCGTGCGCTTCCTCGACCGCATCGACAAGGACGCGATCGGCGCGCTGCTCGATCGCGACGAGTATTTCTGGCTGGATCTGGACCGCCCGGGAGAGGAAGAAGTCGACATCCTCGGCGAGCTTTTCCACTTCCACCCGCTCGCCCTGGAGGACCTGCGCAAGAAAGGGCAGCGGCCGAAGCTCGAGGACTTCGGCGACTACATGTTTCTCGTCTACTACGCGGCGGGGGACCCGGACGACGGCGCCGCGATCCACCTGGAAGAGGTCCACGCCTTCATCGGCGGCGGTTATCTGGTCACCGCTCACGACGGCGTCTGTGGCGCCCTCGACGAAGCTCGCAAACGCCTCGAAGCGCTGCCGCCGAGCTCCGAGCAGTTCGTCGTCTACCGCGTCCTCGACACCCTCACCGACACCTTCTTCCCGCTGCTCGAGGCCCTCGAAGAACGGCTCGAACAGCTCGACGAGGAGATCTTCAACGCCCCTTCTCCCGACCATCTGCAGCCGCTGACCGAGCTGCGCAGTGACCTCGTCCAGGTCGGTCGGGTGGCGACGCCGCAGCGGGACATGCTCGCCCGCCACATCGACGACATCCTCCAGATCCCCGGCCTGGAGGCCGACTCGCGCAACTACTTCCGCGACGTCTACGACCACGCGATCCGCATCTCCGACCAGATCGACGCCTACCGTGATCTGCTGATCGGCAGCCGTGATGCCTACCTCTCGGTCACCTCCAACCGCCTCAACGAAATCACCAAGCAGTTGACGGTGATCGCGACGATCTTTCTGCCGCTCTCCTTCGTCGTCGGCTTCTTCGGCCAGAACTTCAAATGGATGGTCGAACGGATGACCACCCTCACCGAGTTCCTGGTGCTCGGTGGCGGCACCATGGTCGTCTCGCTGGTGATCCTGCTGGTCTGGCTGCGGCGCTCCTCCTACGCCTGACGGGGCCGAAGGGGGTTCAGGAGGGCCGTCGCCGCGGTCGATACAGAACCGAGGATGCCCGGCCGCCCCAGGATCAGAGTCCCGCTGCTCGTCGCCGCGCTTTCCATCCTCGGCCTGGCGGCGCCGGTGGCCGGGAGCGCGGCGGCCGAACCACTCTCGCCCGAGCTCGCCCGACTGTCGCGGCCGGCTCTCGGCGCCGCGCCGCCGGGGGTGCAGGCAAAGGCGCTCGGGCTTCCCGCGGAAGGGCCTGGCAGCCTGATCCGGGAAGGCGGCCGCGTCGTCGTCGAAGCCCACTTCGAGACCGGTGCCCAGGCGGCCGTCGATGAGCTGGAAGCCGCCGGGGCCGACGTCCTTCTGGCCAGTGGTCGCTACCAGACGGTCGCCGCGGCGATCGCGCCCGCCGATCTCGGCGCGCTGGCCGAAGTCCCCGGTCTTCTGTCGGTCCTGCCGGCGCGGGCGCCGATCGTCTACGCGGTGGGTGGCGCGACCACGGCGGCGAGTGCCTCCGGTTCGTCGTGCGAAGGCGGGTCGGTGATCAGCGAGGCCGTCGGCCAGCTGAACGTCACGGGGGCCCGCGCCGCCTTCGGCGCCCGCGGGGCGGGGGAGACGATCGGCGTCCTCTCCGACTCCTTCGACACCGCGACGCAGGCGGTGTTCGGCGGCGGCGCGGTCGCCACCCACGCCGCGCAGGACGAAGCCACCGGCGACCTGCCCGGGCCGGGCGGGAGCTGCGCCGGCCGGCAGGCGCCGGTCGACGTGCTCGCCGAGGGGCCGAGCAACGGCACCGACGAGGGGCGGGCGATGCTGCAGGCGGTGCACGACCTGGCACCGCACGCGTCCCTTGCTTTCGCCACCGCCTACTCGAGCGAACTCGAATTCGCCCACAACATCGAATTGCTCGCCGAACCGGTCTCCGCGGGGGGCGCCGGCGCCGACGTCATCGTCGACGACGTCGCCTACCAGGCCGAGCCGTTCTTTCAGGACGGGATCGTCGCCGAGGCCATCCGGCGCGTGGTCAAAAAGGGGGTCACCTACCTGACCGCGGCGGGCAATCAGAACGTCTTCGATGCCTCGGGTCACGAAATCGGCTCCTGGGAAGCACCGGAATTCCGGGCGATGAGCTGTCCGGCCGCGATCCAGGGGCTGGGGGCGAAAGCGCCACCGAAATGCATGGACTTCGACCCCGGCCCCATCGAAGACGCCACCTTCGGCATCACCGTGCCGGCCGGGGAAACGCTGTCGCTCGACCTGCAGTGGGCAGAACCCTGGTTCGGGGTCGAAGCCGATCTCAACGCCTACCTACTGAGCGAAAGCGGCAGCGCGGTCCTGGTCGACGACCCGTACCTGAACTACAAGTCGGGACCCGGCGCGGTGCCGGTTCCCTTCGAAATGCCCGAATGGACGAACGAATCGGGCGTGCCGCAGGTGGTCCAGCTCGTGATCGGGCGCTGCTCCGGGACCTGCGACTCGCAGGCGAGCGCGACGCTGAAGCCGCGACTCAAGATCGTGTTCGGCGCCGACGGCGAAGGGTTCTCCGAAATCGAGTACCCGCAATCGGAAGGGGGTGACGTGGTCGGGCCGACCATCTTCGGCCACGCCGCGTCGGCGGCGGCGATCAGCGTCGGCGCGGTCTTCTACAAACGCTCGGCGAGCACGCCGACCGAACCGGAGCGGTACTCCTCACGCGGCCCCGCCATCCACTACTTCGGTCCGGTCGCGAGCAGCGTGCCCGCCGCCGCGTTGCCGACGGTGGAAGAACTGCAGAAGCCGAACATCATCGCCACCGATTGCGCCTCGAACACCTTCTTCGGCAACCTCTTCTCGGGCGGCTGGCATTTCTGTGGAACCTCCCAGGCGGCGCCGCACGCCGCCGCCGTGGCCGCGCTGATGCAGCAGACCGAACCGCTCGCCTCGCCGGCCGGAATCGTCGGCGCGATGGAAGCCGCGGCGACGCCGTTCACGGTCGTCAACACGCGCGCCGCCGTCGGCGCCGGGCTGCTGAACGCGCAGGGCGCGATCGAAGCGCTCGGCGGGGCGGCGGTCGACGACCCGCTGGCGGCCGCGCCGCCATCGCCGCCGGCGGAAGAACCGACGGCCGTCCCGGAAGAACGGCAGTCGGCCGCCTCGCCGACGGGCCAGACGGCGCCCGCGGGTGAAACCGCGGCGGCCCCGACGGGCGAAGCAGCCAAGGCGCCCCTGGCGCGGATCGTGACCCATCCCGGGAAGCGGGTGAAGGCGCGCCGGGGAACGGTGAGATTGACGTTCCGGTTTGCCGCCGACCAGCCCGGGGCCACCTTTCTCTGCGAATGGACCCGGGGCCGCACAGCTCCGTGCGCGGCGAAGGTGACGAGGAGCTTCACGACCGGCCCGCACCGGGTCATGGTGCGGGCGCGCGACGCGGCGGGACTGGTAGGCGAACCCACCGCCTTCCGGTTCCGGGTGGTGCGGGTAGGCGCCGCCGGTCGTCGGGGCTAGTGGTGGGCGGCCGTCCGAGTCGCCTCCCGGCCTGGGCCGGGGCGGCCGTCCGAGTTCCGCCGCGGGGTGCATGGCGGTGCGACCCCGGCCCCCGCACCCGTCCGAGTTGCGCCGCGGTGGCGCGTTGCGCCGTGACCCCCGACCCCTGCGGCCGTCCGAGTTGCCGCGCGACCTCGGCCCCCCACCCGTCCGAGTTGCTGCCCGACCCCGACCACCGCACCGGTCCGAGATGAGTCCCGGCCGCCGGCCCCGCGCCGTCCGAGTTGCCCCCCCGACCCCCGCACCCGTCCGAGATGGTCCCGGGCGCCTCATGGCGCTCCGGGCAGGCTGTGAGCGCCATGAGGCGCCCGGGACGGGAGGGGGTCGTGAAAAAGACGACATAGGGACGGGAGGGGGTCGTGAAAAAGGCGGGCAGGGATGGGGGGAGACGCAGGGACGGGGGGAGGTCGGACCTCCGTGACGGGTCCGTGCGGGAGGGGCCACACCCCGCCCCGGTCGGTGACGAGGATGCCGGGAACGTCACCCTCCCGGGACCCTTCGGTCCCTTCCCGGGCCCGAAAGGAGGGCCCGGGAACACGTTCCGGACTTTGACCCTGCCATGGCAGGGTCAAAGTCCGGAACGCGTCCGTGAGCGTTGGACAACACGGGAGGAGGCGTGGAGTTCCCTACGTCTTCGTGAC
>JAFDWO010000151.1 GCA_018268415.1 Actinomycetota bacterium
AAGGAGTTCCCGGTCGAGCGCCACATGCGCGAGGCCAAGGTGATGCAGATCTTCGAGGGGACCAACCAGATCCAGCGCCTGGTGATCGCCAGGCACCTCGCCCGGTCGGGCTGAGGAGGAAAGGAGAGAGCGATGCAGATCGAGGGCAGCGTGGCATTGGTGGTGGGAGGGGCATCGGGCCTCGGCGAGGCGACCGCACGGCGGCTCGCGGCGCGCGGCGCGCGGGTGCTGGTCGCCGACCTGAGCGCCGAGCGCGCCGCGACGGTGGCGGGGGAGATCGACGGCGCCCACATCGCCTGTGACGTCGCCGAGGCGGCCTCGGTGGAGGCCGCGGTCGCCGCCGCCGGGGAGCTCGGTGAGCTGCGGATCGCGGTCGACTGCGCCGGCATCGCCACCCCGACCAAGCTGATCCGCAAGGGGGTCGCGACGCCGCTCGAGGACTTCGCCAAGGTCATCGCCGTCAACCTCCTCGGCACGATCAACGTCCTGCGTTGCGCCGCCGCCGCGATGGCCCGCACCGAGCCCGTCGCCGACGGCGACCGCGGCGTCTGCGTCAGCACCGCCTCGATCGCCGCCTACGAGGGCCAGATCGGCCAGGTCGCCTACGCCGCCTCCAAGGCCGGCGTCGCCGGCCTCACCCTGCCGGTCGCCCGCGAGCTCGCCGCGAGCGCGATCCGCGTGGTCGCTGTCGCCCCGGGCCTCTTCGAGACGCCGATGCTCGCCGGTCTCCCGGCGCCCGCCCGCGAATCCCTGATCGCCACGACCCTCCACCCCGGTCGTCTCGGCGACCCGGCCGAGTACGCCGCCCTGGTCGAGCACATCGTCGTCAACCCGATGCTGAACGGCGAGACGATCCGCCTGGACGGCGCCCTGCGGATGGGGCCGAGCTAGCGCCGCGTCGCACGGGCTCCCCACCCGCGGCGGTGTCTCTCAGCGCGGGGCAAAGGTCGCCAGGTCCTGGCCGTAGACCGGGCTGACCACCAGCTTGTCGGGATCGATCTTGGCCGAGATGAAGGTGATCATCTCGACCGTGCCGAACGGGGCCCAGGGCGCCTTCGCCATCACCGCGCGGTCGAGTTGGGCGTACGCGGCTTCCTGCTTCGGCCCGAGCGGTTCGGTGCCGAGCTTGGCGATCCGGCGGTTGATCGCCGGGTCGTCGAAGCGCGCGTAGTTGCTGCTCAGGGTCGGCACGATGCTCCGGCCGGAGAGCTGCGGCTGGAAGTAGTCGTTGGGGTGCGGGTAGTCGAGGTACCAGTCGCCCCAGCCGGTGTCGAGGTCGGGCGTCGATTCGTTGCCGATGATCGTCGTGTAGTTCGCCGCCGGAACGACTTTCAGCGTCGGTTCGAGGCCGATTTCGCGGAGCACGCTTTCGTAGTACTCGCCCGCCTGTTTGTTCGGCGGGTAGTCGTCGGTCCAGACCGTCACCTTGCGTTCGCTTGGGTCTGCGGCCGCGATCATCGCCCGCGCCTTCTGCAGGTTGTGGGGGTAGGGCTCGAAGGGGCGGTGGCCGGGCATCGCCTCGGGCAGCACCTGCTGGACGCCTTTCATCATGCCGCCGTAGATACGTTCGAGCGCCGCCGGGTCGACCGCGTAGTTGACCGCGCGCCGGACCTGGAGGTTGTCGAACGGCGGCTGCCGCACGTTCATCCAGAAGTAGTAGACGTCGATCTGCGGCGTCACCAGGAGCTGGGTCCCGCGGAAGCGGTTGTCGAGTTCCTCGAAGCGGTCCGGAGGCGGCGGCTCCTCCATCCAGTCGATCCTGCCCTGGATCACTTCGTTGACCGCCGTCTCGGCGTTGGCGATCACCCGCACGTCGATCGTGTCGTAGTGGCCGTCGGGGATCTCCGGCAGCAGCGGGCCGTTGGCCTTCGCCCACTCCGGGTTGCGTCGGTATTCCCAGCCGCGCCCCGGCTTGGCGGAGGCGATCGCGTAGGGGCCGGTGGCCGGCGGCGGATCGGCGGAGAGATCCTTGCGCGGCGTGTCGGCGGGGATCGGCGCGGCGAAGAGCATCGCCAGCTCGTTGGTGAAGGTGCTGCGCGGGCGCACCAGGTGGATGACGATGCGCCCGCTCGCGTCGTCGGTCTGGATCCCGGGGATGCCGCCCTGCTTGGTCTTCGAGAACCTTTCGGCGCCGACGATGTCGGTGTAGAAGGGCGTCGCCGGCGAGTTCATCGCGAGGACACGTTCGATCGTCGCGCGGAAGTCGGAGGCGCGCACCGGCGTGCCGTCGGAGTACTTCAGGCCCTTGCGCAGGAACAGGGTGTAGGTGCGCTCGTCCTTGCTGACCTTCGGCATCGCCCGCGCCAGGCCCGGGATCACTTCCGTCCCCGCGACGCCGTCGGCGTGGGCGTAGGTGAGCAGCGGCACGTAGGTCTCCCACATCGCCGTCCAGCCTTCGACCGAGTAGCTGAGCGAGGGATCGAGGTAGTCGGGGGAGGTGGCGAAGGTGACGTCGAGGGTCGAGGACCGCGGTGAGGATTCCTCGGCGCTGCCGCAGCCGGCGACGAGGAGCGCCGTCGTCGCGATCAGCGCAGCGGCCAGCCAGCCCCGCCCGCGAGACCTTGCCACGAACCGCCTCCCGGTCTCCGTGCGAACCACGTCGCCATCATGTCGCGATCTCGCCCAAACTTCAAAAGATTTGTCCATATGAATGTGCAATACCTTTGATCCATTGACGGGCGGCGAGGTGGGCGCGCGATTCTCCGGACCGCATGCGTCGGGCGGGGTTGTGCCGAGCGCGCGCTCGACCCGGCGGGCGCGGGCGCCGCTCAGGCGTCGCCGAGGCGGTGGGAGGCGCGCTGCTCGGCGACCCGGAGGAGGGCGGAGTCGTCCTCCTCGCCGTGGCCGGCGGCGCGGAGCTGACGGAACATCTGCTGGACCTCCGCGGTGAGGGGGAGGGGCGCATCGACTTCGGCGCTCGCGCCGAGGGCGATCTCGAGGTCCTTGTGGTGGAGGTCGACTTTGAAGCCGGGGGCGAAGTCGTGGCCGAGGAAGTTGTCGCGGCGGACCTCCATGATCCGGTTCGCGGCCATGCCACCGCCGACCGCGTCGAGGATCGCCGCCGCGTCGACGCCGAGCTTCGAGCCGAGGACGAGGGACTCCGCCAGGCCGGCGAAGATGACCGCGACCAGCACCTGGTTGCAGGCCTTGGCGACCTGACCCGCACCGGCCGCGCCGACGTGGGTGACGCGCGAGCCGAGCACCTCGAAGATCGGGCGCGCGCGCTCGACGTCGGCCGCCTCGCCGCCGACCATGATCGAGAGCGTGCCGTCGCGGGCGCCGACGTCTCCACCGGAGACCGGCGCATCGAGGAAGCCCACGCCGCGCGCCCCGGCCTCCACCGCCAGCTCGCGGGCGAGGGCGGGGGACACCGTGCTCATGTCGACGACCAGGGCGCCCGCCGGCGTCGCGGCGATCGCCCCGTCGGGTCCGCCCAGCACCGCGCGCACCACCGGGTCGTCCTTGAGGATCGTGATCAGGATGTCGGCCGTGCTCGCGGCCGCGACCGGGTCATCGGCAGGTCGCGCGCCGGCCTCGGCCAGCGCCGCGAGCGGTCCGGGGGAACGGTTCCAGGCGACCACGTCGTAGTCCGCCGCGAGGAGGTTGCGCGCCATCGGCGCGCCCATCACGCCCAGCCCGATGAAGCCGATCGTCGTCGCCATGCGCGCAGGCTATGGCACGGTCGCGCGACGGGTCGGCCCGGCCGCTGCCCTGTTGCTCAGCCGGGCTCTGCCAGGCCGTGCAGCTTCTCCGGGTTGCGGACGATGTCGAGCGCGGTGATGCGGCCGGCGTCGATCGTCAGCGAGACGACGCTGGTCGAGTAGCGGTCGTGGACGACCAGCCCGGCGGCGCCGTTGACGCGGGCGACGCGGCCACGGGGCTCTTCGCCGCGGCGGCCGGCAGCCCGGGTGAAGGCGACCAGGGCGCGGGTGATGCGCTCGCTGCCGAGCAGCGGCTTGCCGACCGAGGGCACGCGGCCGCCGCCGTCGGAGCGCATGATCGCGCCCGGGTCGAGCAGCCCGAGCAGCGCCTCGTGGTCGCCCTCCTGCCAGGCGGTCGCGAAGGCGGCGACGATCCGTGCCTCTTCGCCGGAGTCGGCGGGGAAGCGCGGCTTGCCGGCCTCGACGTGGGTGCGCGCCCGCGCGGCGAGTTGGCGGACCGCGGCAGGGGAGCGGCCGACCACCGCGGCGACCTTCTCGAAGGGGAGATCGAAGACGTCGTGGAGGAGGAAGGCGGTGCGCTCGGCGGGGGAGAGGCGCTCGAGGACGACGAGGAGCGCGGTCGAAACCGACTCGTCGAGGGTCGGGTTCTCCTCGCCGTCGAACTCCTCGACCAGCGGCTCGGGCAGCCATTCGCCGACGTAGCTCTCGCGCCGGCGGCGGGCGCTGCCGAGCGTGTCGAGAGCGAGCCGCCCGACCACCGTCGTCAGCCAGGCGCGCAGGTCCTCGATCGCCGCCGGGTCGCTGCGGCCGAGCCGCAGCCAGGCCTCCTGGACGACGTCTTCGGCTTCGGCGACGCTGCCGAGGATCCCGTAGGCGACGCGGTTCAGTTGCGGGCGCAGGGACTCGAACCGCGCGGCGAGGTCGTCGCCCGGCTCGCGCTCCCCGCCGGTGCCACGGCTCTCGCTCCTGTCTCGCTCACTATCCATGGCGCAGCCATTCCTCGAAGTCCTGGCCCGGCGTCGCGGCGCGCTCGTCGCAGATCGCGCCGGCGGTGAGGGCCTTGCCCATCTTCCCCCACGCGGGCACCCGCAGCGGCAGGCGACGCTTGCCGCGCGCCGTCGCCCAGGCGCCGCTCAGCTCGGTGAGGGTCTGCACGCGCGGCCCGCCGACGTCGGGCAGGCGGCCGGCGGGCGCCGCCAGGGACGCCTCGGCGAGGCGGCCGGCGACGATCGCCGGGTCGATCGGCTGCACCTTCACCTCGCCGGTCGGGCGCACGCCGAAGCGCGCCGCCGCGGCGAAGGCCGAGTCGAGGAGCTGGTGGAACTGGGTCGCGCGCAGGAGCGTCCACGGCACCTCGCTCGCGGCGAGCGCCTCCTCCTGGGCGAGCTTTGCCTTGTAATAGGACATCGGCACGAGGTCGATGCCGACGATCGAGATCGTCACGTGGTTGGCGACCCCCGCTCGCGCGCCGGCCGCCGCCAGCCGCCGGGTGCCCTCGACCAGCGTCTCCTTGGCGCCTTTCTGCGAGTTGGCGGCGTCGACCACGGCGTGCACCCCGTCGAGCGCGAGGTCGAGGCCCGCGCCCGTGGTGAGGTCGACGTGGCGATGCTCGGCGCCCGCCGGGACGCCGGTCGGACGACGGCTCAGCACCGCCACCCGCTCGCCGCGGCCGAGCAGGTCGGCGACGACGAGCGAGCCCAGCGTGCCGGTGCCGCCGACGACCGCGACGGTCATCGCTCGGCTCCGGCGGTCGCCGCCGGGGCGTAGTGGCCGGGGAAGGCGCGGGTGGCGATCTGCAGCCGGTTCCAGGTGTTGGTCGCGGCGATCGCGCAGAGGAGCTGCGCGAGCTCGAGCTCCTCGAAGTGCGCCCGCGCGGTCGCCCAGACGTCGTCGGGGACTCCGGCGCGGTCGATCTGGGTGACCGCCTCGCAGATGGCGAGGGCGGCGCGCTCGCGCTCGTCGTACAGCGGGCTCTCGCGCCAGGCGTCGAGGCCGTAGAGGCGCGCCTCCTCCTCGCCGCCGGCCCGGGCGTCGAGCCAGTGCATGTCGATGCAGAACGCGCACCCGTTCAGTTGCGAGGCGCGCAGCGCGACCAGCTCGTGGATCGTCGGGTCGAGGTCAGGCGTCTGGCCGAAGCGGATCAGCGCCGCCGACTGCTTCGGCGCGACGGCGGCGATCGAGAATCGCTCGGCTGGAAATCCCTGGGGCATGTCGTCTCCTTTCGTTCGGTCTTCTGAGGGAGAGACGAAGTCGGCCCCCGTCTGTGTGACATGTTCGCGTCCGGACGCAACCGAAGTACGAACTTCGGTTCGTTGTCGGGCGGGGCGATCTCTGGGATCACGCGCTAACCGGAGTACTAACTTCGGTTAGTACGACCGGGTTCACAGGGCGGGCCGGCGTCCCGTGCCGCGGGAAGAGTGGAGGCCCTATTTGGCTCTGAGAGCCGCTTTCAGAACTACCGCGTCGCCGCCGTCGTTGCCGTCCGAGAGGACGCCTCGACCCTCGCGCCACGTTCTTCGTCGGCTGTGGCGGGGTGGCTCATGGATGTTGCGGCCGGGCCGTCGACGGGGCGAAAGCCGTCGACTTGGCTCGGCAAGCCACATTCCGCCGACCGAACGGTTACGGTGCGACCGCCCCCGGAGACTCCAAGGAGCGAGGTATGCCAAAACAGACCAAAGCGACTCGGAAACCTGCTGCGAAAAAAGCGGCGGCGACCCAGTCGAAAAAAAGTGCAAAAGCGTCCGCCAAAGGCGCGAAAAAACCGGCGAAAGCCGGCGCTAAAAAAGCGACGAAAGCCGTGAAAAAAACGGCGACGAAAGCGAAAGCGAAAGCGACGAAAAAAGCCGGCAAAGCGACGAAAGCCGCGGCGAAAAAAACCGCGAAAGCCGGCAAAGCGGCAGCGAAACCGAAAGCCGCGGCGAAAGCCAAACCGAAAGCAAAAGCAAAAGCGAAAGCCAAAACGGCCAAAGCTAAAACGGCGAAAGCGAAACCCGCCGCCAAAGCAAAAGCAAAACCGGCCAAAAAAGCGGCGAAAAAAAGCGCGAAAAAATAGTCCGGCTGCCCTAGGCAGTCACGCCGGCAGGGACATCGGCGCCGCGGAAGAGAGCTTCGAGCTCTCGTCCGGACTCGCTCCACGCAGCGGCCGAGCACCTTGTCCGCGGGCCCAGCGCCCGCGCACCTCTGTCCCCGCCGAGCGACGGCCGGGCCGTAGACAAAGTTCGACGGCCCGGCCGGCTTCGCGCCTCAGGACGCGAGCGACGGCAGCGACTCCTCGGCGCTCGCGGGATCCGTCGCGTCGATCCGCATCCCCGCGGCGTTGGCTTGTGCCCGTCGCCGTCCCCAGGCGCCGGTGGTCGCTCCGCCGACGCCGAGCGCGACCAGCCCGCAGAAGGCGATGATCGCCCAGCTCACCCGCTGCGCCGCGGTGAAGGCCGGGCCGGGGGCCACCGTGGTGACGTGGTCGGCGATGACCGAGCCGATGATCGCGACGCCGAGCGCCGAGCCGAGTTGCCGCGAGGTCGAGGCGACCGCGGCGGCGACGCCCGCCTGCTCGCGGGGCATGCCGGAGACGGCGGTGTTGGTGATCGCCGCGTTCACCCAACCGAGGCCGGTGCCGAGCAGCGCATAGCCGACGAGGAGGCGCAGGTCGGTGGGTTCGCCCGCGGGCAGCGCCGAGACGAGGCCGGCGGCAAGGACCGCGGTGCCGCCGATGACCAGCGACGGTCGCGGGCCGCGGTGACCGATCAGGCGTCCCGAGAGCGGCGAGAAGACCATCATCAGCGCCGCCATCGGCAGGATCGCCACGCCGGCCTTCAGCGCCGAGTAGCCGCGGACCTCCTGCAGGTAGAGGGTGTTGAGAAAGAGGAAGCCGCCCATCGAGATGAAGGCGCAGATCGAGACGATCGCGGCGCCGCTGAACGGGGGCGAGCGGAAGAAGCGCAGGTCGATCAGCGGCTCGGGGTGGCGGCTCTCCCAGAGGACCAGGCCGACCAGCCCGGCCAGCGAGCCGGCGAAGCAGGCGAGGATCAGGCTCGAGCCCCAGCCGTGGTTCGGTGCCTCGATGATCCCGAAGACCAGGAGGCCGAGGGTAAGGATCATCAGGGCCTGGCCGACCGGGTCGATCCGGCGCGGGTGGCGCGCCTTCGATTCGGGGACGAACTTCTGGGTCAGGACGATCGCCGCGACCCCGACCGGCAGGTTGACCCAGAAGACGGAGCGCCAGTCGATCGCCTGCACGAGGAGGCCGCCGACCAGCGGGCCGGCGGCGATGCTCACCCCGGCGACGCCGCCCCACCAACCGATCGCCCGCGCCCGCTCCTTGGGCTCGGTGAAGACGTTGGTGACGATCGACATCGCGACCGGGTTCAGCATGCTGCCACCGACCGCCTGGACCATCCGGAAGGCGATCAGCCAGCCGAGGCCAGGGGCGATGCTGCAGAGGCCGGAGCCGATCGTGAAGGTGGCGAGGCCCGCCTGGAACGTTCGCTTCCGGCCGAGCCGGTCACCCATCGACCCCGACAGCATCAGTAGACACGCGATCACCAGCGTGTAGGCGTCGATCGTCCATTGTGCGCCCGACACCGACGCGCCGAAGTCGTCCTGGATCGCGGGCAGCGCGACGTTCAGGACCGTCACGTCGAGGCCGACGATCAGCATGCTCATGCAGCAGATGGCGAGCACGGCCCCGCGACGGTCTTGTCCAGGATTCGACATGGCCTCCCATCCTTTCAAGGCGGCCGCACAACCTCCCGGCTCGCACAACATTCCGGGTTTTGCGGAATCGTTTCGCGGTGACCCCTTGCGCGCGGGGAATTCGCCAGTAGGTTGCCTCTTGCGACCGGGAGAGACCGGGGCCCCGCGAAAGCCAGGTGGGGAAGCGGTCTCAAAGGCGACGCAACCGAGCTTCTGAGCGCGAAGGCTACGCGCGCGGCAGGCGACGAGCGTCCCCCCGGTCGCTTTTCGTGCGCTATGCGTGGCTCGGGCGACAAGCTGCGCGAGGCACCGGGCGGGGCCTGGCTGGGACCGGCGACGGCCGGCGGGCGATCTAGCCAGGGCCGGACAGGGCCGGCGGGCGAAGCGGGCCGACGTTCGCCTCGACCGTCGCCGCGACCCTCAGCAGGAGGTCCTCGCGGCCGGGCCTGCCGATCAGCTGCAGCCCGACCGGCAGTCCCTCGCGCACCCCCGCCGGGACCGCCACCGCGGGGCAATCGAGCTGGCTCAGGGGGGCGGCGGAGGAGGTGAGGGCGGCGCGGAGGGGACGGCGCTCGCCGTTGATCGTCACCTCCTCGGCGTCGAGTGGCGGGGCGAGCACCGGGGAGGCAGGGGCGAGCACCGCGTCGAGGCCGCGCGCCGCGGCGGCGAACGCGCGAGTGAAGAGGCGGCGGTGGCGCTGGGCGCGCAGGTAGGTCTCGGCGGGGATGCCGTACCCGGCCTCGATCCGCGCCCGCACGTCGGGTGCGTAACGGTCACGTTGGTGCTCGAACCAGGGGGCATGGGCGGTGGCCACCTCGCAGGCCTGGACGATCCTCTGGATCGCGGTTGCCCGGCCGAGGCCGGGAAGCTCGCAGTCGACGATCTCGGCGCCGGCCTCGCGGAGGCCGTCGGTGGCGGCGGCGATCGCGTCGGCCACCGGTTCCTCGGCAAGGCGCATCAGCGCGGTCGCGACGCCCAGTCGCAGTCCGGCGACATCGGGTCGCGGCGCCGGCGCCGGCGGGCGCCCGGCGAGCACGTCGAGCAGTAGCGACGCCGTCGCGACGTCGCGGGCGAGTGGCCCGATCGCGTCGAGGGTCCAGGCCACCGGCACGATCCCGTCGACGGGGACGAGCCCGCGGGTGGGGCGGATGCCGACGACGCCGCAGAGGGCGGCCGGGACGCGGATCGAGCCGCTGGTGTCGGAGCCGACCGCGCCCGCCGCCATCCCGGTGGCGACCGCGACCGCGGGTCCGGAGCTCGATCCACCACTGAGCCGCGCCGGGTCCCAGGGGTTGCGACAGTTGCCCTTGTGCGGGTTGCGGCCGTCGATCCCGCAGGCGAACTCGTTGGTGTTGCCCTTGCCGATGATGACCGCGCCCACCGCGCGGAGCCGCGCCACCGCGGTCGCGTCGGAGTCGGGATGACGGACCCAGTCGGCGCCGCCCGCGCTGGTCGGCATCCCGGCGACGTCGACGATGTCCTTGACGCAGACCGGCATCCCGGCCGCCGGTAGACCCGGATCGTCCCCGACTGCCCCCCGCCCGGCGCCGGCGTGGCGCGCCACCTCGATGGCGTCGACCTCCGCCGCTTCGGCTCGTGCTCCTTCGAAGTCGACGTGAAGGTAGGCGTTCAGCGTCGGGTTCAGTTGTCTGGTCGCGGCGATCGCCGCCTCGACCCGGTCCGTCGCCGCGCCCATCGGGCTCACTCCCAATCCTGCGGGCCCTGGACCGGAGGCACGCCTTCGACCTGTTCCGCGGGCAGGGTCGCGGCAAGCGCCTCCAGCTCCGCCAGCTCGGCCGTCACGAGGGCGTCGGGATCGTCGGAACGGTTCGCCATCCGCGCAAGGCTAGCCCGCCGAACTGGCCGGCGGTCGGGTAGAAGGCTTGTGGTGTCCGCGGCGCTCCAGCAGTCCTGGCCTCCCTTCGTGCTGATCGCGGGGCTGTTGTTGATCGGCCTCGTCGCCAACCGTGACGGCCTCTTCGCCTGGGGCGGGGCGCGGCTGCAGGAGCTGCCGGGCGGTGGCGTCGCGCTGCTCGCCGCGGCGCTCCTCCTCGACGCCGTCGTCACCGCCGTCCTCAACCTCGACACCGCGGTCGTCTTCCTCACCCCGGTGCTGATCATCGCCGCCCGCCGGCGCCGCGTCGCGGTCGAGCCGTTCCTCTACGGCTGCGTCTTCATGGCCAACGCGTCCTCGCTCTTCCTGCCCGGCTCGAACCTCACCAACCTGCTCGTGCTCGACGCTCATACCGGCGGCAGCGGCGCGTCCTTCGCCGCGAAGATGTTCCCGCTCGCGATCACCGCGGCGGTGGTGACGGCGGCGGGGGTGGGGGTCAGCTTCGGTCGGCACCTCGCGGTCGGGTGGCGCGGGAGGGAGGTGTCCGGCGCCGCTCGGGTCGGCGCTGTCGGCCTCGGCGCCCGAGGCACCGGCGAGGTCTACACCGAGCCGCGCGTCGGGTTCGGTCCCGGCCTGCTCGCCACCATGGCGGCGATCGTTCTCGTCCTCGTCCTGCATCAACCCGCGCTCGCGATCCTCGCAGTGGGCCTCCTTGCCGCCGGGGTGGAGCTCGTCCGCTCGCGCATCGACCCCGCCGACGTCTGGCGCGTTCTCGGCCTCCCGAGCCTCGCCGCCGCCTTCGTCCTCACCGTCGCGCTCGGTACCCTCGCCCGCCACTGGGACGGCCCGGCCGAACTGATCGCCGGCGCGAGCGGCCCGGAGACCGCCGGCCTCGCCGCGATCTCCGCGGTCTTCGTCAACAACCTCCCCGCGGCGGCGCTCTACTCGGCCCACGCCGTCGACCACCCGCGAATGCTGCTCCTCGGCCTCAACGTCGGTCCCAACCTGGCGGTGACCGGGGCGCTGTCGGCGCTGCTCTGGTTTCGCGCCGCCCGCGAGGTCGACGCCCGCCCGTCGCCGGCCGAGTTCTCCCGCCGCGGGATACCCCTGGCGCTGGTTGCGATGGCCGCCGCGATCGTGGTAGGCATGCTGACCTAGCGGCCCGGCGCGCTAATCTACTTAAACCTGATCGGAATTAAGGAAGAGGAGCCAATATGGCATTGAGACTTGGTGACGAAGCCCCCAACTTCGAGGCGAACACGACCGAGGGGCAGATCAACTTCCACGACTGGCTGGGTGACTCGTGGGGCGTGCTGTTCTCGCACCCGAAGGCCTATACGCCGGTCTGCACTACCGAGCTCGGATACATGGCCTCGATCGAGCCCGAGTTCGCCAAGCGGAACACGAAGATCATCGGCCTCTCCGTCGACCCGGTCGAGAGCAACGAGGGTTGGTCGAAGGACATCGAGGAGACCCAGGGCACGGCGCCGAACTACCCGATCATCTCGGACGCCGACTTCGCCGTCTCGAAGGCCTACGGGATGCTTCCCGCCGAGGCCTCCGGCGACGCCTCCGAGCGCACCGCAGCCGACAACCAGACGGTTCGCAACGTCTTCGTCATCGGCCCCGACAAGAAAGTGAAACTGATCCTCGTCTACCCGATGAGCACCGGGCGCAACTTCGACGAGGTACTCCGGGTCATCGACTCGCTGCAGCTGACCGCCAACAGCAAAGTGGCAACGCCGGCGCAGTGGAAGCAGGGCGACGACGTGATCATCTCCGGCTCGGTGAAAAACGACGAGGCGAAAGAGCTCTTCGGCGACTGGAAAGAGCCGAAGCCCTACATTCGCATCGTCCCCGACCCGAGCAAGGCGTAGGTAGCTGAGGGCGCCCGCCTGTCGCCCCGCGGTCGATCTAACCGGCCTTATAGGTGGGTTAGGACGACCGCGGTGCGGGCTTGTGGTTGGCAGGTGGCCGGCGGTCGCTCCCGTCTCGGCGTCAGGCGGGTGGGTCGGCGATCTTCGTGGTCGCCGCCGCATCGAGGAGGGCTCGGGCGGCGTCGGGGTCTTCGCCGGAGGCACGCAGGAGGTCGAAGGCGAGGGCCCGGGTCTGACCGAAGATCATCGTCGGCCAGAGCGAGTTGTGGACGTCGGCGGCGCCCGCCAGTTCGACCGCCCGCGAGGCGCGTTCGCGGATCTCGGGGCGGGCGTCGCGGCGGTCTCGTCCGGCCGCGCCGAGTGCTTGGGCGGTGATCGCCAGCTCGGCTACGGCCTCGCCGAGGCGTGGGTCGAGGCGCGCTTTGCGGCGGATCGCGGTGGCGGTGGCGCGGGCGAGGACCCGGGTGTCGCGGACGGCGTAGTCGATCTGCGGGGCCTCGCCGGCCTGTGGGTCGAGTTCCTCGAGGAGCGACCGGCGGCGGGGTGAGAAGGCGGCGGTCTCGCCGGCTTCGGTGACCGCGTTGTAGAGGACGTCGACGCCGCTGTCGAGCTTGCGGGCGCCGGTGAGGGCGGCTTCGGCGGCACCAAGGTCGCGGGCGGCGAGGGCCCCGGCGATCGCCTCGAGCGTCCCGGCCAGGTTGTCGAGCGCGCCGCGCCGCGCTTCTTCGACGGCCGCGAACGGCTCGTGGAACGAGAGGACGAGCCCGAAGACGATCGCTACCGCACCGCCGACGCAGGCGTCGAGGAAGCGGTCGATCTCGGCGCCCTGCCCGGGCAGGGTCATGATCAGGAGTGCCGAGACGGCGGCCTGGTTGATCAGCACCTGGCTGCCGCCGAGGAGCAGCGACACCGACATCACCAAAGCGACGAGGACGGCCACCTGGATCGCCCCGACGCCGATCAGGTAGACGAGCGCCGCCGCGATCCCGATGCCGACCGCTACTCCGGCCGAGAGCTCGATCGCCCGCCGGCGCGGCTGGCCGCGCGAGAGCCCGAGCGAGATGACCGCCGCGGCGGGGGCGAAGAACGGCTCCGGCTGGCCGACGACCAGACGGGCGATGGCCCAGGCGACCCCGGCCGCGAGCGCCGACTGGACGATCGCCCGCCACGACCCCGAGAGCGCCGCGAAGCGCACCAGCGCGACGCCGCGCACGCGCTGCTCGAGGGCCCAGTCCCGGGATGGCACGGGCCGAGCGTACCCGTGCTGGAGGCGCCGCGAGTGGCCCTGTCGCGGTCCCGGGGTGCCTGGCGCCACGGGCGGGTACGCGATCCGGTGACGGCACACACATCGACCCATGGAGGAAGTCAACGATGCTCCAGAAGCTGAAGCGTCGGCGCCCGTCGCCGGCGATGATCGTCGCGCTGGTGGCCCTGGTCACCGCGCTCGGCGGCACTGCCTACGCGGCCGGCCGGATCAACGGCAACGTGATCGTCAAGCAGTCGATCGGCGGCGGCAAGCTGAAGAAGAAGACGCTGACCGGGTACCAGATCAAGGTCGACAAGCTGGGCGAAGTGCCGCTCGCGAAGCGCACCACGCACACCTTCTGGGCGGTCGTCCACAACCCGGCCGGGAAAGGCAACGCGACCCTGACGCGCTCGTCGGACTACGGCGCCATCTCGGCGACCGAGGCGAACGGCGCCGTCGACGTGATCTTCCCGATCAACGTCAGCGACTGTGCCGGCGTCGCGGGTCGCAACAACGACGGCACCTCGCCGCCGCAGCCGGGCTACGCGCAGACGAACACCGCGCCCGCCAACCAGAACGCGATCGAAGTCCACACCAAAGACAAAAGCGGCAACAACGAAGACAGCGATTTCCAGCTGATCGTCGTCTGCCCGTAGGGGGACGATGTTGGTGGGCCGAAAACTCAAGCATGGCTTGAGTTTTCGGCCCACCAACGGGGTGGTGTCACGAAAGTGTCGCGCGGCGGCGACGGAGCTCTTCGCGCTCGACCGTGTTGGCGCTGGCCGCCGCGGCGCGCTCGTAGGCCGCCGCGGCGCCGTCGAGGTCGCCCTGGCGGCGGAGGAGGTCGGCATGGGTCGCGTGGAGGGGCGGGTAGCGGTCCAGCTTGCGGTCGGTGAGCAGCGGCTCGAGCAGCGCCAGCCCCTGCTCCGGTCCGTCGGCGAAGCCGACCGCGGCGGCGTGGTTGACGGCGACCACCGGGGACGGGTCGAGCTCTGCCAACCGCCCGTAGAGCGCCGCGATCTGGGCCCAGTCGGTCTCCTCGGTGCCCGGGGCCTCGAGGTGGAGGGCGGTGATCGCCGCCTGCAGGGCGTAGAGGCCGGGCGGGCCCAGTCGGAGCGAGCGGGCGAGCGCCTCGTGGCCGCGGGCGAGCTCCGCCTCGTCCCAGCGTGAGCGATCCTGCCCGCCGAGCGCGACGAATCGTCCCGCGGCGTCGGTCCGCGCCGCGCCGCGCGCGTCGTGCAGCAGCATCAGGGCCAGGAGGCCCCACGCCGCCGCCTCGTCGGGCATCAGCTCGGCGAGGAGCGTCGCCAGGCGGACCGCCTCGGTACAGAGGTCGGGGCGGAGGAGATCCTCGCCGCCGGTCCGCACGTATCCCTCGTTGAAGATCAGGTAGAGGACGCGCAGCACGCCGCGCAGCCGCTCCGGCAGCTCCCGGTCGGGAGGCACGCGGTAGGGGATTCCGGCGTCGGCGATCTTCGCCTTGGCGCGGACCAGGCGCTTGGCCATCGTCGGCTCGGCGACGAGGAAGGCGCGGGCGATCTCCGCCGTGCTGAGTCCGCCGAGCGCCCGCAGCGTGAGCGCCTCGCGGGCCTCCAGCCCGAGCGCCGGGTGACAGCAGGTGAAGATCAGCCGCAGGCGGTCGTCGGCGATCGCGGTCGGTTCGTCCATCCGGGGCTCCTCCGCGGCGGCCTGGTCAAGGCGCATCAGCTCGGCGAGCCGCTCGGCCCGTCCCTCGGTCGCCCGGGCGCGCCGCAGTCGGTCGATCGCCTTGCGCCGCGCCGTCGTCGTCAGCCAGGCGCCGGGACGGGCCGGGACCCCGCCCCGGCGCCACGCCGCGAGCGCCGCCTCGAAGGCGTCCTGCACGGCGTCTTCGGCCAGCGCGAAGTCGCCGACCTGGCGGATCAGCGCCGCAAGGACGGCACCGCGCTCCTCGCGGAAGGCGGTGGCGACGGCAGCGTCGACCGCGGCGGCATCCGCCGCGCCCCCGGCCTGGTGGTCGGGCGCGTCGCCGTCCGCTCGGCGCGCCGCGCTCACGCCTCGGCCGTGGCCTCCGCGCTGCGATAACGCAGCATCTCCTCCTCGCTCATCAGCGGCCGCACCTCGACCGAGCCGTAACGGGCCACCGGCAGCCTCTCCGCCGCCGCGGTCGCCGCGTCGAGGTCCGCGCAGTCGAGGATGAAGTAGCCGCCCAGGATCTCCTTGGTCACCGCGAAGGGACCGTCGGTGAGCTCTGCTTCATGGGAGCGGACCCGGACCGTGGTCGCGGTATCGACCGGGAGGAGGCGGCCGGAGCCGATGAACGAGCCGTTCGCGTTGAACTCCGCGAGGAGTTGTTTCCACTCGGGCAGGTCCGCGTCGCGCTCGGCGGTCTCCGCGTCGTCTGCCGGTTCGGGGGCGTAGAGGAGCAGCATGTAGTTGGGCATCGCCAACCTCCTGTGTCGTAGTCGCCGCCGCTCGGAGCGGGGCCTTTGACGATACGACGCCGCAGCGGTGCGCATTTGGACACCCCGCCGTGAAACCTCCTCCGCACCACCTGGTTGATGGGCCGAAAACTCAAGAGAGTCTGGAGTTTTCGGCCCGTCAACACCGGGGGTCAGCCGCCGTGGCCGGCGAATTTGATCTTCTTGCTGCCTTTCTTGACCATCTGCGGGAGAAGGCCTTCTTCGGTCATCTTCTTCGAGAGTTCGTAATGGGCGGGGACGGACCTCCAGCCGGGCAGCGGTTCGCCGGCGAGGACGCTGGCGATGACCGCGGCGGATTCGGCGCAGGTGGCGCCGCCTTCGACTTCGACCGCCTTGACCGGGTAGGGGTAGGGCTTGGCGCCTTCCCGCGGGATCTTGATCGTCTTGTTGCCGCACTTGGTCGCGGCGGCCGCCGGGGCGACGGGGGCGACGGCGATCGCGGTGGCGGCGAGGGACGCGGCGCAGGCGAGGATCGCGGCGCCTCGCCTGACGTGGAGCTTGCTCTTCATCGACTTCCTTTCAGGATTTGACACAAGTCCCGAATCATTCCGCGGGATGAACCGAAACAGGACGAGAAAGCGCGGTTTCCGAACCCGATGGGTGCTTTTCACCTAGTCGGCGGTCACGGCCGTGACCGCCTGGCTCTCAGCTACCTTCGGTGCCCGTGGCGAGCACCGTCGAACCGTTGAGCTATCGCCGTCCGACGCCGCCGCCGCGGCGCCGGCTCTGGCTGGTTCCGCTCATCGCGGCGGTCGTCCTCGTCGCGCTGATCGCCGCGGCCCTGGTCCGGGCGGAGACGAAGACGATGCCCTACCTGGTCGTCCACCGGGTAGTGCCAAAGACCGTGAAGCTCCCTGGCAGGCCGTTCAAGCCCGCCTGGCCGAGCGAAGGAGAGGCGACGGTCGGGGTCGAGGGCGTCGGCAGCCTCGGCTCGACCGGGGGCCAGGAACCGGTCCCGATCGCCAGTGTCGCCAAGGTGATGACCGCCTACCTGACCCTGAAGAAGTTCCCGCTGGCGCCGGGTGAGGAAGGCTTCCACGTGCGGATCAGCCAGGCCCAGGTCGACGAAGAGCGCGATCGGGTGGCGCTCGACCAGTCGACGATCACGGTGCGCAAGGGGGAGGTGCTGTCGGAGCGCCAGCTGCTGGAGGCGCTGATGCTGCCTTCGGCGAACAACATCGCGGCGCTCCTCGCGGTCCACGGCGGCGGTTCGATCGAAGCCTTCGTCGCCCAGATGAACGCGACCGCGAAGGAACTGGGCATGTCCCAGACCACCTACACGGACCCGAGCGGCTTCGAAGCGAGCACGGTCTCGACCGCCCGCGACCAGGTGAAGCTGGCGCGGGTGGCGATGCGGGACCCGACCTTCGCCGAGATCGTCGCCAAGCCCTCGACCCGCCTGCCGGTGGTCGGCACCGTCCTCAACTACAACGGGCTGGTCGGCCATGATGGTTACGTCGGGATCAAGACCGGCTCCGACGAAGCCGCGGGCGGCTGTCTGCTCTTCGCCAAGCGGATGACGGTCGCCGGCAAGACCTTCACCGTGCTCGGCGCGATCTTCGGCCAGCGCGAAGGGGAACTGGTGAGCGCCGCGCTCGCCGGGGCCGACGCGCTGGCCGGTTCGGTCGCCGACGCGGTGAAGAATCGCGTCGTGGTCCCGGCGGGCACGACGGTGATGACGCTGGAGAACGCCGACGGCAACCGGGTCAAGGTGAAGACGGTGCGGCCCCTGCGCGAGGTCGGCTGGCCGGGGAAGAAGGCCACCGTCCACCTCAGCATCGGCAAGCCCCGCCGGAGCGCCGCGGCGGGCGAACGGCTGGGGACCTTGATGGTGCGCGGGGCCGGGGGCGTCCAGAGGACTCCGGTGGTGGCGGCGGGGTCGCTCGGCGAACCGTCGCTCGGCTGGCGCCTGCAGCATTTGCCTTGACGCGGGGGGTTCGGGGCACCCGCGGCCGTCCGAGGTCCGCGGTGCGGCGTCCCGGACGCCTCGCGAGGGTCCTGGCGGGCGGTGAGGCGGCCGTCCGAGGTCCGCGGTGCCGCGTCCCGCGGGTCGGCGGGCTGTGAGCGCCATGAGGCGCCCGGGACGGGAGGGGTCGTGGGAGAGCCGGCACGGGGACGGGAGGGGTCGGACCTACGTGACGGTTTGTCGGGGAGTCGGATCCAGGACTCTCGGTCCGTGGCGAAGACGCCGGGAACGTCACCCTTCCCGCACCCTTCGGTCGCATTCGGGGCCTGAGACGAGGGGTCGAAAACGCGCTGCGTGTTTTGACCCCCCTATACGGTGGAAAACCCACGCAGCACGTCCGTGAGCGTTGGACAACGCGGGAGGAAGCGTGGAGATCGGGACAACGCGGGAGGAAGCGTGGAGATCGGGACAACGCGGGAGGAAGCGTGGAGGTCCCGGCATCTTCGTGACCAGGTCGAAGATCCGCGACCCTCCCGTCACGGATCCGTGGGACGCCGGCGAGGGATCCGTCCCAACCTCTCCCGCAGGCCTCCGTGCCGCCCCGCCCGCTACCCGCAGCCCCGGTCGTCTCGGCCCCGGTCACGGCCTGCCAGGCCGTGGACGAGACGACCGCGTCCCTTGTCCGTCCCTGTCCCCCTGGGCGCCGGCTCGAAAGGGCCGGGACCACCGGGCGCCGGCTTCAAAGGCCGCGGATCTTCCCGGTCCCCGGCCGTGACCACCGGGCGCCGGCTTCAAAGGCCGCGGATCTTCCCGGTCCCCGGGCGATCAGCCGGGCTGGTCGGTTTTCTCGACCTCCTTGGAGGGCTTCTCGTTGCCCTCCAGCGAGTCTTTGAACTGCCGGATGCCGGATCCGAGCGAGCGTCCGACTTCGGGAAGCTTCTTCGGGCCGAGGACGAGGATGGCGATGATGAAAACCACCAAGAGGTGCATGGGGCTCTCCAGGCCACTGAACATGCGAACGCCTCCTCTGTTGCCGATTGCAGGATCCCGAATCTTACGCCTGGATCACTGCGGGCGTATCACTTGGTGCCGTTGCCGTGCGCGGACTTGTTCAGTCCGGCGGTCGGCTTGCTGACCACGACCTTGGCGCAGTCCTGCGGCTTCGGATCGATCGTGTCGACGATCGCGACCCCTTCCGGATGGCCTTTTTCGCCGCACTGGATGTACCAGTCCTTGACGCTGTCGACGGCGACGATCACGTCGTTGCCGCCGCGGCCGAAGAAGCTGTCGACGCCGGGCTGGCCGATCAGCACGTTGTCGCGCGAGTCGCCGATCAGGACGTCGTTGTCGAAGGAGCCCTCGATGTTCTCGTCGGAGCGGGGGAGGCGGACCTTGTCGCAGTGCTTGATCGCGTCGATCCAGGCCCAGCCCTGCGCGAGCGAGACGTAGAGCGTGCCGGGGTGGGCCTGGGTCTCGGCGAACGAGGCGTTGTCTTCGCCCGGGCCGCCGTCGAGGGTGCCGCCCGCGCAGCCGCCGCCCGCCGCCAGCAGGTCGCCGCCGCCTTCGCCGTAGAGGTAGGTCGGGCCGGGCAGGCCGCCGATCAGCCCGTCGGAGCCGTCACCGCCGTAGACGTGGTCGGAGCCGGGGCCAGACTGCAGCAGGTCTTCCTCGGGACCGCCGTGGATCACGTCGTTGCCGTCGCCGCCGTTGACCCGCACGAAGTCGACTTTCTCGAGGCTGCCGACGACCGTGAGGCTGTCGTTGCCGGGGCCGAGGTCGGCCATCAGCCAGCGGGCGGGGCCGAGCGCCGGGCAGGCGACCTGCTTCGGGTCGCCGGTCGTCCGCGCGCAGCCTTCTCCCGCCGCCAGCGGCGCCGCTGCGGTCACGGTGAAGACGCCGGTGGTTTCGGGCGCCGGGGTGGACGGGCTGCCGGCGGGCGCGGCTTCGGTCGCCGGGCTCCCGCCCGCGGTGCCGCCTTCGCCTGGTTTGGCTTCGACGGTTTCTTCGGCGAACGACACCCGGAAGTGGTCGGGGCCGGCCCCGCCGACGATCTGGAGTCCGCCGCCGCCCGCCGCGTCGGGGTCGAGGGTGACGTAGGCGGAGCCGACCGGCGCCGGTTCCTTGCCGCACGAGATCCGCGTCGGCCCGCCCTGACAGCGATCGTCGCCCTGGCCGCCGTTCAGGGTGTCGCGCCCGCCGCCGCCCCGGATCGTGTCGTTGCCGGGGCCGCCCATGATCACGTTCGGGTGCTTGTCACCGATCAGCGTGTCGCGGAAGGCCGAGCCTTCGATCGACTCGAAGCGGAAGAGGCGGTCGTGCCCGTCGCCGAGCGCCTTGTGCCGGGGGAGGGAGACCCAGACGCCGCTGCCCTTGCGGCCCGCGACGGAGGTGGAGAAGGAGGCGATGTCGCCCTGGCCGGGGCCGCCGTCCATGCGGTCGTAGCCGTAGTCGCCGCGGACCAGGTCTTCGTTCCCCGGGCCACCGTTGACGGTGTCGATGCCGAGCCCGCCGCTCACTTCATCACGGTCGCCGGGGCCGCCGCCGGCGTGGTCGTCGCCGAGGTCGCCGAAGACGCGGTCGGTCCCGGCGCCCCCTTCGAGCCAGTCGTTGCCGCGACCGCCGTGGATCAGGTCGTCGCCGGCGCCGCCGCAGATGACGTCGTTGCCGAGCCCGCCGTAGACGGTGTCGTTGCCCGGCCCGGCCCAGATCACGTCGGCTTTGTCGGTGCCGTGGATGACGTCGTCCCCGCTGGTGCCGACGATCGTCGCGCGCTTGCCTCCGCACATCGGGGCGGCGCCGCTTGCGGCGCCCGCGGCGGCGACGGCGAGGGCCGCGACCGCGCAGGCGAGCAGGACGATGGCGGCGATTCGTCTCGGCACGGCGGGGATTCTGCCGTTTCCGGCGGCGTCGCGCCGGCTCGGTACGCCACTGGCTAGCGTGCTCCGGATGGTGACCACCACCGACACCGGTCGCGGCATCCGCGGCAACCCCGCGATGGCGGTGGGGATGGTCGTCGCCTCGATCTCCTCCGTCCAGTGCGGGGCGGCGCTGGCGACGACGATCTTCGACCGGGTCGGACCGGCGGGCGCGGTCTTCCTGCGCGGCGCCTTCGCGGCGCTGATCCTGCTGGCCGTGGCCCACCGCGACGTGGCCCGACTGCGGCGCGCGGACCTGCGCGACATTGCCCTCTTCGGCCTGACCCTGGCGGCGATGAACTTCTGCTTCTACCAGGCGCTCGACCGGCTGCCGCTCGGCGTCGCGGTCACCTTTGAGTTCACCGGGCCGCTGGCGGTGGCGATCTTCGGCTCCCACCGGCGGCGTGACCTCATCTGGGCGGGGCTGGCGGCGCTCGGCATCTTGCTGCTGTCCGGGGACTTCGGCAGCGGCGCGATCGACCTCGTCGGCGCCGTGCTGGCGCTCACGGCCGGCGCCTTCTGGGGGCTCTACATCCTGTTGAGCGCGCGGATCGGCGGGCGCTCGGAGGGGCTCGGCGGCCTGGCCCTGGCGATCGCGATCTCGGCCGTGGTGCTCGCGCCCCCAGGGATCGCCGCGGGCGGCGGGGAAATGCTGTCGGCCGAGGTATTGGTGCGTGGGTTCGGCGCCGGCCTGCTCAGCTCGGCGATTCCCTACGCGTTGGAGATCGAGGCCCTGCGGCGACTGCCGAACGCGGTCTTCGGCGTGATGATGAGCCTCGAGCCGGCGGTCGCGGCCTTGATCGGCTTCATCGCCCTCGGGCAGGGGCTGGAGTGGGTCGAAGCGATCGCGATCGCTCTCGTCGTCGCGGCGAGCGCGGGGGCGCTGCGCTCGGCGGCGACGCCGGCGCCGCGGGATGCGTGACGGCGGGGGCCGGGTGACGGTCGGGCGCCCGGCCGGATGGGAAGACCCTCCCTCGCGAACTGCGGGAGGTTCGTTCGGGGGTCCTCCCGTCCGGCCTCGATCGGGTAGAACCTCTCCGTGGCCGGTCGTGCCAAAGCGAAGGGGAAAGGCGTGCGGGTGACGGTGCGGGGGCGCGTCCAGGCCGTCGGCTTCCGGGAAGCGGCGGTGCGGCGGGCGGGTGAGCTCGGGGTCCTGGGCTGGGTGCGCAACGAGGACGACGGGACCGTCGTGGTCCAGGCGGAGGGGCCCGACGCGGCGGTCGACGCGCTTGTCGAGTGGCTCGGTGAGGGGCCCCGCGGCGCCGCCGTCGAGGAGGTCGAGGTCGAGAAGGGCAAGGTCGAAGGCCACGAGCAGTTCGCGATCCGCGGTGTCAGCGCCGGCGCCTTCGTCATCCAGGAGCACCAGGCGACCGCGCACCATTGGGACCTGCGCCTCGAGGTCGACGGCGTGATGCGCTCCTGGGCGGTGCCGAAAGGTCCCTCGATGGATCCAGCGCAGAAACGGCTGGCGGTGCAGGTCGCCGACCACGAGAAGTCCCACAACGACTTCGAAGGGGGGACGGGGGAGGGCGGCGTGATCGTCTGGGACCGGGGGACCTACGAGCAGGGCGGCCGCGTCCCCTGGCCGGAGGCGATCGAACGCGGCCACGCGGTCTTCGTCCTCCACGGGGAGAAGCTGGAGGGCGGCTTCGCCCTACAGCGGACGCGGCCGGGGGAGAAGCCCCAGTGGCTGCTGATCAAGCGCAAGGACGACGCCGCCCGGCCCGGCTCCGACCTCGTCGCCGAGTCCCCCGGGTCGGTGGTCAGCGGCAAGACCCTGGCGGAGGTCATCGCCGCCGACTGACCCGCGCGTGCCCGTCGTCGCTTTTCCGCCGGAAACAGTGCCACACTACGAACATATGTTCGTAGAGACTCAGGACATAAACGCAACGGAGCTTCGCGACGAGGTCGCGGAGGCGAATCGAAGCACGGCGGTCCGGCCTCGGTTGAGGGTCGTCCACGACGCCGACCGGGAGCGCGAGGCGCAGGCGATCATCCTGCGGCTGCTGCTCACAGAACGGCCCGCGGAGCTGCGGACCTGCGCGGTCATGGCGCGGATCGGCGAGCCAGGGCTCGCGGCTGGCGCGATCGAGGAGTTGGTCGACGCGGGTCTGGTGATCCGGGTCGACGAGTACGTCCTCGCCACGGCCGCTGCCGTCAGCTTCCATCGCCTCCGCCCCTACATGTCGCGGTCGTCCTAAGGTCCGCCCGCCGGATTGCGGTCGACCTCAGGTCCGGCTACGGGATCTGAGGTCGACCGTGGGTCGAGGGCCGGGCGAAAGGCCGACCGCGTCGGGGCCGCCCCTCGAGGGCCGCGCGGGTGTCGTCGTTACCGTTCCCGGATGGCTCCACGCGTCAAAGCGCCGCTTCTGGCCGCGATCGCGTGCGCGCTTGCGGTCGTGCCGCTGGCCGTGGCCGCCTACGCCTGGGATCCGTTCCAGAGCGTCGACCTGCGGATCTTGCTCCACCTGCGGCGCGAAGAAGGGCCGATCCACGCGCTCGCCACGGTGCTCGTCAACCTCGGTGACCTCGCCTCGCTGCTCACCTTCCTCGCGGTGGCGGGCGCGATCGGCCTGCGGTACGGGCGGCGCCGGGAGGTTCTGGCGGCGATCGTCGTCGTCGCCGGCGCCAACCTGACCACGCAGCTGCTCAAGACGACGCTTGAGCACGCCCGCTACAAGGCGATCGAACACGGCATCGAACTGCCTTGGCCGAACTCGTTCCCCAGCGGCCACACGACCGCGGCCGCCTCGATCGCCGTCGCCCTGCTGCTCGTCGCCCCGGCCGCCCATCGCCTCGTCGCCGCCGTGGTGGGGCTCGGCGTCACCGCGGCGGTCGGCTTCTCGGTGGTGATCCTCGGCTGGCACTATCCGAGCGACGTCCTCGGCGGCCTCCTCGTCGTCGGGGCCTGGGGCTTCGCCGCGCTCGCCTGGCTGCGCCTCCGCGCCGGTCGCGATCGTGCGCCGGGCACCGGCGAGGAGCGCCGTCCGGGGCATCTGGCGGTCTTCACCGACTAGTCCGCTCTACAGTTCTCTCGCGAACGCTCGCCGGAGTGGCGGAATTGGCATACGCGATCGACTCAAAATCGATTGCCCTTGCGGGCTTGTGGGTTCGAGTCCCACCTCCGGCATCGACGTCGCCCGTGAGCTGTTCCTTATGCCGGTTATCCCGGCATAAGGAACAGCTGGACGCAGGGTGCGCGGCGCTCAGGCGGGCTGCGGCGCGGCACCGCCATCGGCGCCGGCACCGTAGTTCTCGCCGTTGCCGATCGGGCGCTCCTCCTCCACGTTCCAGGCTTGGTTGAAGCCGTAGAGGGCGACCACGATCACCGCCAGCTGGACCAGCGCAAGGATGATGACCAGCACGCCGATCAGCGAGGATGAGAGGGCGGCTTCGTTGAAGCCCGACTTGTCGCGGGCGAACCAGCTGTTGGCGCCGACGGCGCAGAAGATCGCCAGGATCATCGACAGGGCGGCGGCCAACGGGAGGATCCCGCGACGCCAGCGCGCCACCAGCAGGGCGAAGAAGAAGTACAGGATCGCGTAGACGGCGCAGACGAAGCCCATGCCGCTGCCACCCTCGAGCACGCTCCAGCCGCCGATCGTGATCACCGCCGCCAGCCCGGCGGTCACCAGCAAAAGCAGCACGGTCAGCCACTTGGTGGTCACCGACGCGGGCTTCTCCCGATTCGGCCGCCACAACTCGTAGCCCGGTCTCACCTCCCCTACAGGCACGCGACGATCATAGAATCTGTGCTTGACGCGGCAATTGACCGCGCGTTAAGCCCGACGGGCGCCACGCGGGCGTGGCGGAATTGGCATACGCGCCAGGTTTAGGTCCTGGTGGGCTTCGGCCCTTGGGGGTTCAAGTCCCTCCGCCCGCATCGCCGCCGGTCACACCGGCGGGTCGCCCGGTGTCCTCCGATCAGACACGCCAAAAGATTCACCAGCGACACAAAGGAGGACAAGATGACGCTACGCGTCCGGAAGGCAGAGATGACCGGCTTCGACGAGAGCAAGCTGGCCCTGTTCGGCGGGCAGGTGCCGGAGCCGCTCGAGGTCGGGTGGCACAACCCGCCGGTGATGGAGGCGGCGCTCGAGTTCGGTATGCAGGCCGACACCTGGCCCGCGGTCGACCCGGCCCTCAAGTCGTTCGCGCACATGGCCGTCGCTGCCTACGTCGGCTGCAGCTGGTGCCTCGACATCGGCTATTTCACGGCCCTGAACCTGGAGCTCGACCCGGCCAAGCCGAGCCAGGTACCGCGTTGGCGCGAGTCCGACGCGTTCACGCCGCTCGAGCGCGACGTGATGGAGTACGCCGAGGCGATGTCGTCGACGCCGCTGACGGTCACCGACGAGCTTTCGGCGCGGCTGCTCGAGGCCCTCGGCGAGGCCGGGCTGATCGAGTTGACCGCCTACGTCGCGTTCTCCAACTTCTCGACCCGCAACAACGTTGCGCTGGGGATCGAGTCGCAGGGGTTCTCGGCGAACTGCGAGGTCCCGCTGGCGTCCGGCTCGAGGTGATTGAGGCGGTGCGAGGTCTCTTCGGGAGGGCCGGGCCGGGGCGGCCGTCCGAGATGCGTCCCGACCCGAGCCGAGGCAGCCGGAGGCCGTGTGACGGAAGACGGGCGCGGCCCCGGCCGCCCCACCCGTCCGAGATGCGTTGTCGCGGCGCGTAGCGCCGCGACCCCGACCCCCACACCCGTCCGAGTTGCGGCGCGGCCCCGGCCGCCCCGCCCGTCCGAGATGGTCCCGGGGACGGGAGGGGGTCGTGAAAAGGGCGACACAGGACTGGAGGGGGGTCGTGGGGAAGACGACACGGGGACGGGAGGGGGTCGTGAAAGAGCCGTCACGGGGACGGGAGGAAGGTCGGACTCCCGTGATCCTCCGGTCCGGGAGAGGCCCGGGGACCGGAGGAGGTCGGACTCCCGTCACGGTCACGTATGGAAGAGGGATCCAAAGCGCCCGATCCGTGACGAGGACCGTGAGAACGTCACCCTTCCCGGACCCTTTCGTCTCTTTCCGGGCCCGCAAGGAGGGCCCGGGAACGCGTTCCGTACCTTGACCATGCCATGGCAGGGTCAAGGTACGGAACGCGTCCGTGAGCGTTGGACAACACGGGAGGAGGCGTGGGGTTCCCACGCTCCT
>JAFDWO010000152.1 GCA_018268415.1 Actinomycetota bacterium
ACCGTCCCTGTGCCCTCTTCCCCACGACCCCCTCCCGTCCCGGGCGCCTCATGGCGCTCACAGCCTGCCAGGAGCGCCATGAGGCGCCCGGGACGCATCTCGGACGGGTGCGGGGGTCGGGGTCGGGCAGCATCTCGGACGGCCGGAGCGGCCGGGGTCGCGCCGCCCCGCGCCGCCGCACCGAAACTCGGAGGCCGCGCCGCCAGGGCCGGGACGCACCTCGGACGGCGGGGCGGCGCCCGTCCCTTCTCGACGGCCCGTCCCTTCCGCTGTTCCTTATGCGCCTATGAGGCGCATAAGGAACAGCGGAGCGGTCCCGACGACGGCGGGGCCGAGGTCGCGCCGCATCTCAGACGACCGCACGGGCCGAGGTCGCGCGCCATCTCAGACGGGCGGGAGGCCCGAGGTCGCTCCGCATCTCGGACGGCCGCAGGCGCCCCCGAACCACTACCCGTCCCCTCCCAGCCCTGTGTGACCTCGTCACGTTACGTCCATATAAATTTATAGTCCAGTAACATATGCATCGATGGATGCATTGGTCAGATCGCGGCTGTCGCGGGGCGCGCGGATGGAGCAGACGCTCGGGGTGGCGCACGGGCTGTTCGCCGAGCGGGGCTTCGCGGACGTGACGATGGACGAGATCGCGGCCGCGGTCGGGGTGACGAAGCCGCTCCTCTACAACTACTTCGGCAACAAGGAGCGGCTCTACATCGCCTGCATGGAAAGGGCGGGCGACTCGTTGGTCAGGACGGTGGACGACGCGATCGCCGGGACCGCCGGCCCGGGCGATGCGCTCGGCGCCGGGGTGCGGGCGTTCTTCGCCTTTCTCGACTCCGACCGGGCCGCCTGGGCGGTCCTCTTCGACGAGACGCTGCCGGCGAGCGGCGAGGTCGCCGACCGGGTCGCCGCCTACCGCGACCAGATCCTCGCCCTGGTCTCCGCCTCGCTGCTCGCCCAGATCCCCGAGGCGCTCCGCGAGGCCTACCGGGTCGAAATCGAGGCGCTCTCCGCCGCCCTCCTCGGCGCCGCCGAGGAGCTCGCGCGCTGGTGGCTGCGCACCGAGGCGATCTCGGCGAGCGAGGCCGCCGAGCTCCTGATCTCCACGGTCGAGCCGGGCATCCGCGCCCGCTCGCTCGCCGCCTCCCGCAACTCCCCCACTTCCAATCTCGGGAAAGGAACCTCCACAGCATGAACAGCGAGACCCGCCGGATCGCCGTCATCGGCGGCAACCGGATCCCCTTCGCCCGCTCCGACACCAAGTACGCGCACGCGACCAACCAGGACATGCTCACCGCCGCGCTCGACGGGCTGATCGACCGTTACGGCCTCGAGGGTGAGGCGCTCGGCGAGGTGGCCGGCGGCGCCGTGCTGAAGCACTCGCACGACCGCGATCTCACCCGCGAGAGCGTCCTCTCCACCCGCCTCGCCCCCGAGACCCCCGCCTACGACGTCCAGCAGGCCTGCGGCACCGGCCTCGAGACGGCGATCCTCGTTGCCAACAAGATCGCCCTCGGACAGATCGACGCCGGCATCGCCTGCGGCGCCGACACCACCTCCGACGCCCCGATCGAGCTGAACGAAGAGCTCCGCGCGACCCTCCTCGACGTCAACCGCCGGCGCTCGACCGCCGACAAGCTGAAGACGCTGACGCGCTTCCGCCCCGGCCACCTCGTCCCCCGCGTCCCCCGCAACGAGGAGCCGCGCACCGGCCTCTCGATGGGTGAGCACACGGCGATCATGGCCAAGGAATGGGACATCGGCCGCGCCGAGCAGGACGAGCTCGCGGTCGCCTCCCACAAGAACCTCGCCGCTGCCTACGAGCGCGGCTTCCAGGCCGACCTGATCACCCCCTACCTCGGCCTCGAGCGCGACGGCAACCTGCGCCCCGACTCCAGCCTGGAGAAGCTGGCGAAGCTGAAGCCGGTCTTCGGCGGCCCCGACGGGACGATGACCGCGGCCAACTCGACGCCGCTCTCCGACGGTGCCTCGGCGGTGCTGCTCGCCTCCGAGGAGTGGGCGAAGGCGCACGACTTCCCGGTCCTCGCCTACTTCAGCGAGGCGCAGACCGCGGCGATCGACCACGTCCACAAGCGCGAAGGCCTGCTGATGGCGCCCGCCTACGCGATGCCGCGGATGCTCGACCGCGCCGGCCTCACCCTGCAGGACTTCGACTACTACGAGATCCACGAGGCCTTCGCCGCCCAGGTCCTCTGCACCCTGAAGGCGTGGGAGGACGACGACTTCTGCAAAGAGAAGCTCGGCCGTGACGCGCCGTTGGGCGCCATCGACCGCGCCAAGCTGAACGTGAACGGCGGCTCGCTCGCCGCGGCCCACCCGTTCGCGGCGACCGGCGGGCGCATCGTCGCCGGCCTCGCCAAACAGCTGCACGAAGACGGCAAGGGTCGCGGCGCGATCTCGATCTGCGCCGCCGGCGGCCAGGGCGTCGTCGCGATCCTCGAGGGCCCGGAAGGAGGCACCAAGTGAGCGACCGCTACTCGCAGATCGTCAACGCGCCGATCCTCGCGACCGTCGCCCGTCAGGTCGGGCTGCCGCAGCCGGTCGACCTCGACCGCTTCCAGCCCGGCAAGCCGGTGATCTCCGGCCCGGTCCTGAGCGGCGCCGCTCCCGGCGGCACGCTGGAGCGCGCGCTCAAGGGGGTCCTCGACGAGATCGGCGCCGAACGCGCCGGGGCCGAGGGCAAGGCCAAAGCCCTCGTCTTCGACGCCTCCGGCATCGCCGACTCGACCGAGCTGATCGAGCTGCAGCGCTTCTTCTACCCCGCTGTGCCGCGCCTGCGCCACAACGGCCGCGTCGTCGTCCTCGGCACGACTCCGGCGCTCGCCGGATCCGCCCGCGCCCACACCGCCCAGCGGGCGCTCGAGGGTTTCACCCGCTCGCTCGCCAAGGAGATCGGCGGCAAGGGCGCGACCGCGCAGCTCGTCTACGTCGAGCCGGGCGCCGCGGACCAACTCGACTCGACCCTGCGCTTCCTGCTCTCGCCCCGTTCCGCCTACGTCGACGGCCAGGTGATCCGGATCGCCGAGGGGGTCGCGCCCGCCCCGGACATCGACTGGGACCTCCCGCTGGCCGGCAGGACGGCGCTGGTGACCGGAGCGTCGCGCGGCATCGGCGCGGCGATCGCGGCAACGCTCGCCCGCGACGGCGCCAAGGTGGTCGGCCTCGACGTGCCGCAGGCCGAGGCCGACCTGCGCGCGGTGGTCGAGGCGCTGGGCGGCGACGCGCTCCCCCTCGACATCACCGCCGACGACGCCCCCGACGCGATCGCATCACGCTTCGCCGAGGGCATCGACGTCGTCGTCCACAACGCCGGCGTCACCCGCGATCGCACGATCGCGAAGATGCCCGAGGACCGCTGGACGCAGCTGATGGAGATCAACCTCTCCGCCGAGGAGCGCGTCGACGACGCCCTGCTCGACGCCGGGCTCCTGAACCCCAACGGGCGCATCGTCTGCGTGTCCTCGATGTCGGGGATCGCGGGAAACTCGGGGCAGACGAACTACGCCGCCTCGAAGGCGGGGGTGATCGGGATGGTCGAATCCCTCGCCCCGACGCTGGCGAAGCGGGGGGCGACCATCAACGCCGTCGCCCCCGGCTTCATCGAGACGCAGATGACCGCGGCGATGCCGATCGGCCCACGCGAAGTCGGCCGTCGCGTCTCCTCGCTCTCGCAGGGCGGGCTGCCGGTCGACGTCGCCGAGACGATCGCCTGGTTCGCGTCCCCCGCCACCACCGGGGTCAACGGCAACGTGGTCCGCGTCTGCGGCCAGAACCTGCTGGGGGCGTGAGGCAGTGGCGGCCGCGACCAAGCCCGAGACCCGCAAGCTGACCAGCGCGCCGTCGATCCTGCCGCTCTACGCGCGGGCGGCGGCGCCGCTCATCCCCGGAGCGTCGCTTCTGCCATTCGTCCCGGGCGGCGGCGGTGAGATCCCCGCCGTGCGCCTGGAGCTGGACGGAGTCGTCGCCGACCCCGAGGCGCTCGCCGCCTACGCGAAGGTCTGCGGCTTCCCCCTACGCGATCACCTACCGCCCACCTACCCCCACGCGCTCGCCTTCCCGCTGCACATGGCGCTGATGTCGGACGGGGCGTTCCCGTTCGGCGCGGTCGGCCTCGTCCACGTCGCCAACGAGATCGCCCAGCACCGGCAGCTCGGGGTCGGCGAGGAGCTGGCGCTGCGGGTACGGGCGACGAAGCTGAAGCCACACCGTAAGGGCAGGACGTTCGACCTCATCACCGAGGTCCGGGTCGGCCGCCAGATCGCCTGGGAGAGCACCAGCACCTTCCTGCGGCGCGGCAAGGTCGACCCCGATGCCGCGTCCGGCGAGGAGTTCCCGATCCTCGCCGCGGACGTCCCGGCAAGCGCCGAGTGGCGCCTCGCCGAGAGCCTCGGCCGCCGCTACGCGGCCGTCTCCGGCGACCGCAACCCGATCCACATGCACGCGCTGACGGCGAAGCCGCTCGGCTTCCCGGCGGCGATCGCGCACGGGATGTGGACCAAGGCCCGGGCGCTCGCGGCGCTCGAGCCGCGCCTCCCCGACGCTTTCGCCGTCGCCGTCCGCTTCCGCCGGCCGATCGCGCTGCCGGCGACGGTGGAGTTCGCGGCCCAAGGCCCTCTCTTCGCGGTGCGCAGGGGCACCGAGAGACATCTGGACGGCCGGATCACCCCGGTCGCCGCCAAACCCGGTCCCAAAGGAAAGGCAAATTGAGCACCACGATCACGGACGCCGACAGGGGCGTCGCCGAGCGCGCGATGGGGATCGGCCTGCGGGGGCTGAACTGGCTCGCGGGGTCCGACCTGCTCGATCGCATCCGCATCCGCAAAGGGCTCGAGCGCGCCCTCTTCCAGGGCACCAAATCGGGCTTCCGCACGGCGACGGTCGCCGGGCGCACCTTCAAGGCGGCCCAGTCGCTGGGCAAGCCGGCGCGCCAGTCGCGCTCGCAGTCGAAGGGCCTCTTCGACGTCACCCCCGACGACGAGCAGGCGATGTTCCAGGAGGCGGGCCGCGCCTTCGCCGCGGAGAAGATCCGCCCCGCTGCCAAAGCCGCCGACGACGAGCGGGCGACGCCGCCGGAGATCCTCGCGCAGGCCGCCGAGATCGGCGTCGCCATGCTCGGCGTCCCGGCCGAGCTTGGCGGCGTGGTGGAAGAGGGCGCGGCGACGACCGCGGCGCTGATCGGCGAGGCGCTCGCCCACGGGGACATGGGGATCGCCTACGCGGCGCTCGCCCCCGGCGCCGTCGCCACCGCGATCGGGCTCTGGGGCTCGGCCGAGCAGGAGGCGACCTACCTTCCTGCCTTCATCGGTGAGGACGCGCCCGCCGCGGCGCTGGCGATCCTCGAGCCCCGCCCGCTGTTCGACCCACTGAAGCTTGCGACGACGGCGCGGCGGGAGGGCGGCGACTGGGTGCTCGAGGGCGCCAAGTCCCTGATCGCCCGCGCGGGCGAGTGCGAGCTCTTCCTCGTCGCCGCCGATGCCGAGGACGTCGGCCCGGCCCTGTTCATCGTCGAGTCGAAGACGAAGGGGCTCACGATCGAGGACGAGCCGGCGATGGGCCTCCGTCCCGCCGCGACCGGCAGGCTGATCCTCGAGGGCGCCCGGGTCCCGGCGAGCGCGATCCTCGGCGAGAGCAGGCGCGCCGATTACGTCGAGTGCGTCGGCCGGGCGCGGATCGCCTGGGCCTCGCTGTCGGTCGGCACCGCACAGGCGGTCCTCGACTACGTCATTCCTTACGTGAACGATCGCCACGCCTTCGGCGAACCGATCTCCAATCGCCAGGGCGTCGCCTTCACCGTCTCCGATATCGGCATCGAGTCGGGCGGCATGCGCCTCGCCACCTACCGGGCGGCCGCCCGCGCCGACCGGGGCGCCGAGTTCGCCCGCGAGGCGGCGCTCGCCCGCCGCCTCTGTGCCCAGAAGGGGATGAAGATCGGCTCCGATGGCGTCCAGCTGCTCGGCGGCCACGGCTTCGTCAAGGAGCACCCGGTCGAGCGCTGGTACCGCGACCTCAGGTCCGCGGGCGTGATGGAGGGCGCCCTGCTCGTCTAGGCACCACGACGAGCGCAAGGAAACACCATGATCAACCTCGAGATCCCGAAGAAATACAAGCCCCTCGCGACGCAGGCCAACCAGGTCGCGACCGAGGTGTTCCGCCCGATCTCCCGCAAGTACGACGAGGCCGAGCACTCCTACCCGAAGGAGCTCGACATGCTGGCGTCGCTGATCGACGGCATGAACGAGGGGTCAGACCTCGGCGGCGCCGGCGCCACCGGCGTGCGGCGCTCGGCCAACGGCTCCGACCCGGGCGAGAACCGCAACGGCTCGAACCTCTCCACCGTCCTCGGCGTGATCGAGCTCTGCTGGGGCGACGTCGGCCTCCTGCTCTCGATGCCGCGCCAGGGGCTCGGCAACTCGGCGATCGCGTCGGTGGCGACCGACGAGCAGCTGGAGCGTTATGGCGGCAAGTGGGCGGCGATGGCGATCACCGAGCCCGAAGCGGGCTCCGACTCGGCCGCGATCCGCACCACCGCCGAGCTCGACGGCGACGAGTACGTCCTCAACGGGGAGAAGATCTTCGTCACCTCGGGCGACCGGGCCGACCTGATCGTCGTCTGGGCCACCCTCGACCGCTCCAAGGGCCGCGCCGCGATCAAGTCGTTCATCGTCGAGCGCGACAATCCCGGCCTCAAGCTCGACCGGCTGGAGCACAAGCTCGGCATCCGCGCCTCCGACACCGCCAACTTCACCCTGCAGGACTGCCGGGTGCCCAGAGAGGCGCTGCTCGGCGACCCGGAGGTGAAGGAGAAGGGCTTCGCCGGGGTGATGGAAACCTTCGACAACACGCGGCCGCTGGTCGCCGCGATGGCGGTCGGCGTGACCCGTGCCGCCCTGGAGGAGACGCGCCGCCGACTCGCCTCGGCAGGCGTCGAGATCGACTATGACGCCCCCGCCCTCTCCCAGCCCGCCGCCGCGGCCCGCTTCCTCGAGATGGAGGCCGATTATGAGGCGGCCTGGCTCCTCACCCTGCAGGCGGCCTGGATGGCCGACAACTCGAAGCCGAACTCGCTGCAGGCCTCGATGGCCAAGGCGAAGGCGGGGCGCACCTGCGTCGACGTCACCCTCGGCTGCGTCGAGCTCTGCGGCGCCGTCGGCCTCGGCGAGACCGAGCTGCTGGAGAAGTGGTCCCGCGACGCCAAGATCCTCGACATCTTCGAGGGCACCCAGCAGATCCAGCTGCTGATCGTCGCCCGCCAGCTCCTCGGAAAGACGTCGAGCGAACTGCGGTAGGAGGTGCCGACGCAGCCCCGGCGGAGGCTCGGGGCCGGGCGGGTGCGGGGCCGAGGAAAAGGGCCCGTGCCCCTGCGGCCGTCCGCGGGAGGCCGGGCGCCTCATGGGGGTCCTGGCAGCCTGCGACCCCCATGAGGCGCCCGGGACGGGCGGGTTGCGAGGGACAGCGGTCACCGGGACGGGAGGAGGTCGGACTCACGTGACACGTATGGCCGGGAGTCGGATCCAGGACGCAAGTCCAGGACGACGCAAGGGTCGTGACGGAGCTGTCGGAAACGTCACACCTTGGCGCACCTCCTGACGCATTCCGGCACGGAACAAAGGGACCCCGGAGGGTGCGGTCGACCTAACCGGCGCTATAGGTGGATCAGGTCGACCGCGCCTTCGCGGGCCATGAAGAAGTGGGGAGGAACCGTGGAGTTCCCGGCGTCTCCGTGACTACTCCCCGGGGCCGGTCGCGATCCGGCCCCGGGGATCGGCGAAGCGGGGCGTCGGGTGCCTAGCGGCCGTAGAGGTCGCTGGAGAGGACGAGCTGCTCGGGGATCGCGGCGCGCGGCGGCGGCGCCGGGTCGGCGCGCGGCGGAAAACCGCCGGCCTGAAAGCGCCCGAACCCACGCGTGCGCTGCTGAGCCAACGCCGTTGCCGGCAGACTGCCGCTCCGTGAACATCGTCGACGACCTGATGGAGCACTCGCCGGCTTCGCGGCTCGGGATCGTCGCGATCGACCCGGAGGCGAACCGGCGCGACTGGCACTTCGGCGAACTGATCGCCACCTCGGCGGGGCTGTCGGGGGCCTTCGCGGCGCGCGGGGTGAAGCGCGGGGACGTGGTGATGACGCTGGTGGGGAACCGGATCGAGTGGGTGCTCTCGCTGCTCGCCTGCTGGCGGATGGGCGCCGTGGCGCTGCCCTGCAACACGCAGCTGCGGCGCAAGGACCTGGAGCTGCGGGTCGCCGCCGCCAATCCGGCGCTCTGCGTCGGTGAGGAGCGACTGCTGGCCGAGCTGCCTCCGGCGGTGCCGGTGATGACCACCGATGAGGTCGCCGACGTGCTCGACGAGGACCGGCCGCAGGAGACGCCCGCTGCGGTTGTCGACCTGGACCCCGAGGACCCGGCGCTGATCGTCTTCACCTCCGGCACCACCGGCGACCCGCGCGGGGTCGTGCACGCCTACCGCTATCTGTTCGGCCAACGGATCCAGGCCGAGCACTGGTTCGGCTCGCGGCCCGGCGAGCTCGCCTGGTGCACCACCGCCACCGGCTGGTCGAAGTCGGCCCGCAACGTCTTCCTCGCGCCCTGGCTGACCGGCGCCGCCGCGGTGATCCACGACGGCCGCTTCGACCCGACCCAGCGGCTCGACTTCGCCGCGGAGCTCGGCGTCAACGTCCTCTGCCAGGCGCCGACCGAGTACCGGATGTTGGCCCGCCGCACCTCCCTGCGCCCCCTCCCCGCCCTGCGCCGCATGGTCTCCGCGGGCGAGTCCCTGGATCCGGAGACGATCGCGGCCTGGCGCGAGGCGACCGGCCTCGAGCCCGCCGACGGCTACGGCCAGACCGAGACCGGCCAGGTCACCGCCAACCTCGCCGGCGAGCCGGTCCGCCTCGGCTCGATGGGCAGGCCGCTACCCGGCGTGGAGGTCCGCATCGAGGACGGCGAGCTGCAGCTGCGCGCCGCCTCCTCCCCCACCTTCTTCTCCCGCTATCTCGACGGCGAGCGCTTCGAGGGCGAGTGGTGGTCGACCGGCGACCTGGTGTCCGAAGACGACGATGGCTACCTCTTCTTCGACGGCCGCAACGACGACATCATCAGCTCCTCCGGTTATCGGATCGGCCCGACCGAGGTCGAGGCGGCCCTCCTCTCCCACCCCGCCGTCGCCGAGGCCGCCGCGGTGGCCGCGCCGGACCCGGAGCGCGGCAGCGTCGTCCGCGCGATCGTCGTCCTGCGCGACGGCCGGCCCGGGGAGGACCTGACCCGCGAGCTGATCGACCACTGCCGCGCCCAGACCGCGCCGTACAAGGCCCCCCGCATCGTCGACTTCGTCGACGAGTTGCCGAAGACCACCACCGGCAAGGTCAGGCGCGCCCAGCTCCGCGCCGAACGCTAGGTCGTTTCCAGCAGGCCCTCCCGGAGGTCGACCGGCGGGCCGAGGTGGAAGCCCTGGGCCATGTCGACGCCGTAGGCGCGCAGCATCATCGCCGTCTCCTCGTCCTCGACGAACTCGGCGATCGTCGTCTTGCCGAGGCCCCGGGCGATCGCGACGATCGCCTGCACGGTGAGCTGGTCAGCGTCATTGCGGGCCAGATCGCGCACGAACGTGCCGTCGATCTTGATCACGTCGAAGGGGAAGCGCTTGAGGTACTCGAACGGGCCGAACCCGGCGCCGTAATCGTCGATCGCGATTTCGCAACCGAACTCGGTGATCCGGTCGGCGAAGCCCGCGGCCGTCTCCAGATCCTCGACCCGCGCCGACTGGGTGATCTCGAAGGTGCACCGGGACGGGTCGGCGTCGCCTTCGTCAAGCCGTCGTTCGATGTATTCGAGCACCGAGATGTCGGTCAGGGAGGCGCCCGAGAGGTTCACGTGCAGCGAGATGGCGCGGCCCGCCCCGCTGCGCGCCTCGAGCAGGTCGAGAGCCTGCCCGACGACCCAGCGATCAAGCTCCTGGATCATTCCCGAACGCTCCGCGACGCCGATGAAGGCCGACGCGGGCAGCAGCTCCCCCGCGTCGCCGCGCATCCGCAGCAGCAGCTCGAAGCGTTCGACCGCCCCGTCGGCGAGCCTCGCGATCGGCTGCGTGGCGAGACTGAGGCGGTTCTGGGTCAGAGCGTTGCGGATCTTGGCGCTGGTGGTGAGGCGGCGCGCGTCTCCCGTCACTTCGACCGGCGCCTCGAACAACGAGACCCGATCGCGCCCCTCTGCCTTCGCCCGATACATCGCCTCGTCGGCTGCCGCCAGCACCGCCCCGGCGCCGCCGTCGGATTCGGCGCCGAACATCGTGATGCCGACGCTGATCGAGGCGCCCGCGAGCTCCGGGTCGCCGGCGAAGGCGTCGGCGACCTGGGCCCGGAGGTCCTCCCCCAGTTGCAGTGCGCCTTCGACGGTGGACTGCGGCATCAGAACCGCGAACTCGTCGCCGGAGAGGCGCGCGACGATGTCGGTGCCGCGGACCCGTTCGCGCAGAGCCTCCGCCACGCGACGGATCAGGTTGTCGCCCTGCTGGTGGCCGAGGCGGTCGTTGACCTCCTTGAGGCCGTCGACGTCGATGACCATCACCGCGCCCCGCCCGCCATAACGCGCGGAGAAGCTCACGTAGGTGTCTAGGCGGGCACGAAAGGCGCGCCGATTGAGCAGTGCGGTGAGCGGGTCATGATCCGCCAGGTACCGCAGCTCGGTCTCGGTCTTCTCGGCGGCGTCGAGCGCGTCGAGGACGACCTGACGGTCCGCCGGCTCCAACTTCGCCAGCACTTCCTGAAGCGGGTTGCCCCGCCTGCCGCCCGTATCCGCGCTCACGTCACCTCCGAAAGTACCGAAGTTCCCGCGGGAGCCGATGAATTACTCTCAAATCAATGGCCAATCGGCTCGCCGCTGAGACCAGTCCGTACCTGCTGCAGCACGCCGAGAACCCGGTCGATTGGTACCCGTGGGGCGAGGAGGCGCTCGGCCGGGCGCGTGCCGAGGACCTGCCGATCCTGCTCTCGGTCGGCTACTCGGCCTGCCACTGGTGCCACGTGATGGAGCGCGAGTCCTTCGAGGATGCCGACACCGCCGCCTTCATGAACGCCAACTTCGTCTGCATCAAGGTCGACCGCGAGGAGCGCCCCGACGTCGACGCGATCTACATGGAGGCGGTGCAGGCGTTCACCGGTCAGGGCGGTTGGCCGATGACCGTCTTCCTCGACCCCGACGGCGTCCCCTTCCACGGGGGCACCTACTTCCCACCGGACACGCGCAGCGGCATGCCGAGCTTCCGCATGGTGATGGAAGCGGTGCTCGAGGCCTACCGCGGCAAGCGCGACGAGATCCGCGAGCGCGCGGCCGCCACCGTGGGACGGCTGGAGGCGCTGGCGCGGGTGGAGCCGAGCGAGGTGCCGGGCGCCGCCCGGCTCGAGGGGGCGATGACGGCGCTCCTGTCGCGCGCCGATCCGACCAACGGCGGCTTCGGCAGCGCACCGAAGTTCCCGCCCGCCTCGGCCCTGGAGTTGATCCTGTCGCGGGGCGCGGGAGGCGGCCGCGGCGGCCTCGAGCACGTCGAGCGCACCCTCGACGCGATGCTCGCGGGCGGCATCTACGACCAGCTCGGCGGCGGCTTTGCCCGCTACTCGGTCGACTCGGCCTGGCTCGTCCCCCACTTCGAGAAGATGCTCTATGACAACGGGCTGCTGGCGCGCGCCTACCTGCACGGCTACCAGGTGCTCGGCCACGCGCGCTACCGGCGGGTGTGCGAGGAGACGCTCGACTGGTTACTGCGCGAGATGCGCGGTCCGGAGGGCGGCTTCTACTCCGCCTACGACGCCGATTCCGAGGGTGAGGAGGGCAAGTTCTACGTCTGGACCCCGGCCGAGATCCGCGCCGTGTTGGCGGGTGACGGCGCGGGCCCGGCGACCACCGGCGGGCGCGCCGACCCCGAGGCGATCCTCGCCTATTACGGCGTCACCGAGGCGGGCAACTTCGAGGGCAAGAACATCCTCCACCTCGCCGCCGGCGCCGCAGCGGCACCTCCGCCCGGGCTCGACGCGGCCCGCGCCGCGCTGCTCGCCGCCCGCGCCCAGCGCGTCCCGCCGGGGCTCGACGACAAGCGCCTCAGCTCCTGGAACGCGCTGGCGATCGCCGCGCTCGCCGACGCGGGCGCGGCGCTGGGACGGCCCGATTATCTGGAGGCGGCGGCGACCTGTGCCGAGTTCGTGCTCGATTCCATGCGCGACGCTGACGGCCACCTCCTCCGCACCTACAAGGACGGCCGCGCCCACCTGAACGCCTACCTGGAGGACCACGCCTTCCTGGTCGAGGCGCTCCTCGTCCTCTACGAAGCGGGCTTCGACCCGCGCTGGTTCACCGCAGCGCGCGACCTCGCCGAGACGATGATCGAGCGCTTCGGGGACGAGGAGCGCGGCGGCTTCTTCTCCACCTCCGCCGACCACGAGAGCCTGATCGCCCGCCGCAAGGAGGTCGGTGATCACCCGATCCCGGCCGGTCAAAGCGCCGCCGCCCTCGGCCTCCTGCGCCTCGCGGCCCTCAGCGGCGAACGCGCCTTCGCCGACCGCGCGGTCGGCGTCCTCGCACTTTTCGGCGAGCCCGCCGTCACCCACCCGGACTCCTTCGCCCACCTCCTGCGGGCGCTCGACTTCCACCTTGCCCAGACCCGCGAGGTAGCGCTCGTGGGCGGCGACCTCGCCACCCTCGAGAGGGTCGTCCGCGCCGCCTTCCGCCCCAACCTCGTCCTCGCCGGAGGCCCCGCGGGCGCGGTCGAACCACCGCTTCTCGACGCCCGCACCGAAATCGGCGGCGAGCCTGCCGCCTACGTCTGCGAGGGCTTCAGCTGCAACCTGCCGGTGACCGATCCGGCGGCGCTGGAGCGCGAACTCGCCGACGCCCGGCCCCAGCCCCAGCCCCAGGGTTGATGGCCCGAAAGACAGACCAAGTGTCCGGTTCTCGGCCCATCAAGCACGTGGGCCCGGCGGGGCGGATGCCCTAGAGCGCGAAGTCGCGAACCTCGTCGATCACGACGCGGCCGCCCACCTCGGCGAACCCGTCGCCGAGCGGGCGGGCGTCGAGGCGCGAGCCGCGGCCCTGAAGGATCTCGATCGGGCGATCGAGCGCCGCGGCCAGGACAATCGCGGCCGAGCCGGTGGCCTCGTCCTCGCCGATCCCGTCGTCGTGGGAATAGCAGCGCGAGCGAACCGTGCCCTCGGCCTCGTCGACCCAGGCCCAGACGCAACCGACCAGCTCGTCGTCGGGCAGGCCCGTGGCCTCCTCGACCGCCAACGCGTCCTGCAGCTCGTAGAGCTTCCAGGCCGGCCCCCACTCGGGCCGGGCGGCGACGAAGGTCGTGCCGCCGTCGACCCGCACCTTGACCTCGCCCGCGGGCGGGCGCAGCACCTCGACCGGCTCCCGCTCCTTACCGAGCAGCCAGGCGGTGCCGACGGTCGGGTGCCCGGCGAAGCCGAGCTCCAGTCCGGGCGTGAAGATCCTCATCCGCCCGGTCGCGGCGTCGTCGACGAACACCGTCTCGGAGAAGCCGAGCTCGGCGGCGACCTCCTGGCGCCGCTCCTCGGGTACCTCGGCACCGTCCAGGAATATCCCGAGCGGGTTGCCGAACGACCACTCAGCGTCACAGAAGACGCGCAGGACGTGAAGCTGCGGCACGCCTATCGCCCCCGCTCCGTCTCGCCGCCGCCCGTCACAGAATCGGCAGGAAGTTTTCGATCTCGTACGGCGTCACCTGCACCCGGTAATCGTCCCATTCCTGGCGCTTGATCTCGACGAAGCGGCGGAAGGTGTGCTCGCCCAGCGTGCGCAGCACCAGCTCCGACTCGGCGGCCACCTCGATCGCCTCGCCGAGCGTTGCCGGCAGCTGTTCGATGCCCTGGTGCGCCAGCTCCTCCTGGGAGAGGTGGTAGAGGTTCTGCTCCATCGGTTCCGGCAGCTCGTATCCCTTCTCGACCCCTTCGAGGCCCGCCTGCAGCATCCCGGCGAAGCAGAGGTACGGGTTGGCGGCCGGGTCCGGACAACGGAGCTCGGCGCGCGTCGCCGCCTCCTTGCCGGGGTGGTAGAGCGGCACCCGGATCAGCGCCGAGCGGTTGCGACGCGACCAGGCGAGGTAGACCGGCGCCTCGAAGCCCGGCACCAGCCGCTTGTAAGAGTTGACCCATTGGGCAAAGAGCGGTGAGATCTCGCGCGCATGCTTCAACTGGCCGGCGATGAATGACTTCGCGATCGGCGAGAGGAAGTACGGGTCGTCGGCGTCGTAGAAGGCGTTCTTGCCGCCTTTGGAGAGGCTCTGGTGGACGTGCATCCCGGAACCGTTCTCACCGAAGAGGGGCTTCGGCATGAAGGTCGCGTGGTAGCCGTATTTGAGCGCGTACTCCTTGACCACGATGCGGTAGGTCATGCAGTCGTCGGCCATCTCGAGAGCGTTCTTGTAGCGCATGTCGACCTCATGCTGGGACGGGCCGACCTCGTGGTGGGTGTACTCGACGTGGATGCCCAGCTTCTCCAGGGCGAGGACGGTCTCGCGGCGGAGGTCGGATCCCGCGTCGAGCGTCGTCAGGTCGAAATAGCCGCCCTCGTCGAGGACCTCGGGGACGCCCGACTCCGGATTCGGAGAGCGGAAGTAGAAGTACTCGAGCTCCGGGCCGATGTTGTAGGCGTCGAAGCCCATCTCCTCCGCCCGCTTGAGGGCACGGCGCATGATCCAGCGCGGATCGCCCTCGTATGGGCCGCCACCCGGCACGCGGATGTCACAGAACATGCGCGCAACCGCGTTGCTTTCCTCGGGCCGCCAGGGCAGCAGGTCGAAGGTCGTCGGGTCCGGCACGGCGAGCATGTCGGACTCCTCGATCGGGTTGAAGCCGGTGATCGAGGAGCCGTCGAACCCCATCCCGCCTTCGAAAGCGTCGTCGAGCTCGGCGGCGTTGACGGAGAAGCTCTTCAGCTGGCCCAGCACGTCGGTGAACCAGAGCCGGACGAAGCGCACGTCGTGCTCCCTGGCGAGCTGGATGACATCCTCGGCGGTCTGCGGACGGTCTGCCATTTTGTGCGGTTGCCTCCTTGGCTCTGGGCGCGTTAAGGCGGCAACGATAGGCGAATGAACCGCGGAGGTACAGAACGGCGTATCCCGGGTACTGGACGGGGGTTTCGGCGCGCTTGAAACCGCTCGGGGATCTCGCTATAACTTACGACACGTAAGTAAGAGGCTCAAAGTAAAGTAAAGGCCACGTAAAGGCTCTGTAAAGCGGATTTCCCACCAGGACGATTCCCAGCAGGCCCACAATCCCGGCCGGCAGGCCAGAGACGAGAAGCAAGTTGACGGTAAAAACGGCAGTAAGCAGATTCCAGATCCACGACGAGCTGACGGCGCCGGACGAGAGCGCCCCGCTCATCAAGTCCATCCAGGCGGCCGGTGGCGCGGTCACCAAGTTCGTCGGCGTCCTCGCCGGCGCTCCTGCCGTCCTTCGCGCGTATACCCGCATGCGGTCCGAGCTCCGCGGCGGCGTCCTCCCCCAGGCGACCCGTGAGCGGATTGCCCTCGCCGTCGCCGAGCACCGCGAGGACAGCTACAGCATCGCCCAGCACGCGAAGTCCGCGCGCCGTGCCGGTCTCGGCCTGGACGAGGTCTCCCGGGCGCGCTCCTTCACCTCCGCCGACCCGAAGGAGGCGGCGCTCCTCCTCTATCTGAGGGAGGCGCTCGACGCCGATGGGCCGCCGCCGCTCCACCTCCACGAGGAGGCGCGGGAAATCGGCTGGACCGACGAGGAGATCCTCGAGGCGGTCGGCCACCTGGCCCTCAATGAGTTCCAGTCCCTGATCGCGAGCGCCGCGGCCCTCCCCCAGGACCAGGCGACTCCGCGAGTCCTCCCCGCGGCCGCCTAACAGCTGAACGCAGAAGACGACCCCGGGGCCCGGCGCGAGAGCGTCGGGCCCTTCGTCGTTCAGGGCTTCAGTGGTCGGCGACCAGCGTCGCCGTGTAGAGCAGCCGCGCGGTGGAGTACTTGCACCCGTAGGTGGCGCGCTTGCCCGGCACTTCCTGGGGCCGGCCCTGGCGAATGTCGGTGGAGTTCGTGCAGGCGCCCGCCTCGCGGCTCGCCCGCCAGACGTTGCCGGTGCTCAGTTCCTGGGAGAACATCGGTGCCCAGGTCGGCACCGTGACACCGATGATGTCGCCCTTTTCCACCTTCAGCGACGCGCCGAACTTCACCGTCTGGCCAAGGTAGGGCGAGAGCACCTTGACCGCGCCCTGCCGGCGCAGGTTGTAGCGCGGCGGATTGGTGCCGGGAACGACGCGGAGGATCGCCAGGCGTGCCTCGGGCGGCGTGCCGAAGAACCCGTTGAAGAAGCTGCGCTGGCTGTTGGTCGGCTGAGCCAGGGTCAAGGTCCAGGACTTGATCGTTCCGTCGGTCCTGACCAGGAAGGGGTTGTGGTTCTGGTCGGTGGAGACCTGGAAGCCGGTGACGCTGCCAACCGCCTGGCAGGGCAGGTCCGGACATGACGGATCGGGCGTTGAGGGGGTTTCGCCGAGGGTCACCGTCGTCTTTTCGACCCCGGCGGCGCTCGCCACGGCTGCGAGCGCGATCAGGGCCAGCACGGCGATACCGAGCGCGACAACGACCCTGCGGCCCCCCCCCGACGAGGCGGCAAAAGCACGGCGGGAAGTCCTCGACATCGGTACGGCTCCTCTCTGAAACGGCTGCTGAGCAGGGAACTTTAGCCGGCGCGAGCGGGCGCTGCTTAGGCAGCACCTTCGCCCCCTCCGACCGGTGTGGCGGGTATGGCTGGCCCGGCGGGATGTGACGAGGGCGTGGCGGCCGACGCCTCCGTCCCCCGCCGGCGCCTGTTGCCGCTGCAGGAGGGAAGCTGCCGGCGCCGGCTCGTAGGGGGTCACGGAGAGGACTGTGTCCAGGCACGAAGGCGCGAGGTTCAGGGACGAAAGCGCGGGAGAGACGCGCGAGAGACGCCAGGGCCCCGCGCGCCGTGCGGATCCCGTCACGGTGAGTTCGCACTTTGCCGTACCGGTTACGGCAAAGTGCGAACGCGTTGTGACGGGCCGCCCTGCACGGGGCGGGGGGCGGGGCCCCATCCCCCTTCCGCTGTTCCTTATGGTCCCGTGGGGACCATAAGGAACAGCGGGGGCGATCCCCCCGAACCCCCCCAGGTTCAGCGGGATCGCTCAGAGGCCCTTGCGGGCGTATTCGATCGCTACCGCGTACTGGATCCGGCCGACGCCTTCGAAGTCCAGCGCTTCGGCCGCCGCGGCGGTGAGATCCCAGGCGCGGCCCTTGATGTAGGGGCCGCGATCGATCACGGGGGCGATGATCGAGTGGCCGTGCCAGACGAACTTGACCGGGGTGCCACAGGGCAGACGCTTGTGGGCGACGCCGATCGTGGACGGGCGAAGGATCTGCCCACAGGCGGTCGTGCGGCCCCACATCGTCTTGCCGCCGTACCAGCTGGCCCCGGCGTAGCGGAACGGGGTGAAGGACAGTTCGGTGCCAACGGCCGTGACGGCGGTCGATTCTTCGGTCGGAGCGACCAGTTCGGAGCCGGCGGGCGCCGGGACGGCGCTTGCGGCGCCGCCGGTGGCGGCCTGTGCGGCCGGCACGATCGCGAAGGCGAGCAGCGCAAGGGCGCCGGCCAGCACCACGACGCGCAGGCAGTTGGCGGAGCGCCCGGGCACAGGGGCTCCCGTGAGGTTGGATGTCGCCTTACGGCGCGGGGGGATTTGGTTCATGTCTCTTTCGGGCGCTTGCGGGGTTAGCTGACGGGCTCGCGCTGAAAGAGCTGCGCTACGCGGCATCAACCGCGACTCGCCCCAACCAATTGGGTCCCCCGCTCTTTGCGATATGTGGCAAAGATTCAGCGGAAGTTGGCGCCAGGTTAGCAAACGCTAAGACAGAAAAATTGCGCTCACCCGTCGCGACATCCGCAACTTGCGTATTTCATCGACCGTCGACACCCTCCGCCGAATTCCTGCAAGCGCCCGTGCGGATCTCGTCACTCCCCGCCGTTGATGGGCCGAAAACTCAAGCCTGGCTTGAGTTTTCGGCCCATCAACATGGGAAGGCCCCGCCGAGGCGGGGCCTTCCGACAGCGAGCCTGTAAGCCGGATCCTGTCGCGAGCGGACATCTATCTCGCCGGGCCGGAGCCCGACGGGGCGCCGAAGCGCACCTGCGACCTACCTGGACCTCGCCGAGCCGGGTCGACGGTCCTGCTTGGCCTTGCACCGGGCGGGGTTTGCCTGGCCGCCGTGTCACCACGACGCCGGTGCGCTCTTACCGCACCATTTCACCTTTGCCTGTACGCGGCTCACGTGTGGCCGCGCCATCGGCCGTGTATCTCTGTGGCACTTTCCCGCGGCTTTCGCCGGGTGGGCGTTACCCACCGCCCTGCCCTTTGGTGTCCGGACTTTCCTCGAAACGGGGTTTTCTCTCCCCGCCCCGCGTCCGCTTGGCTCGCACCAAGAAGATTAGGTGGCCAGACGCCGAAAACCAAGCCTGCCAAAGGACGCAGGAAGCGAGCCGAGGGGAGCGCGCAAAGTGCGTGACCCGAAGGCGAGCGACCGAGGACACCGGCAGGCGCCGGCTCGCAGGCGCCTGGTCAGACCTTTCTAAAGACCCCGACGACCTTGCCGAGAACTCGCGCTTCGGTCGTGATGATCGGGTCCATTTCCTCGTTCTCGGGCTGGAGGCGGATGTGGTCCGGTTCGCGGAAATAACGCTTGACGGTCGCCTCTTCACCGATCAGGGCGACGACGATCTCGCCATCAGTGGCGTCATCGGCGGGGCGCACGATGACGTAGTCCGCTTCGAGGATGCCGGCGTTCTTCATCGATTCGCCTCGGACCTGGAGGATGTAGTCGCCGTCCTCGCCGCCGATCACATCGGGGACCTCAAGGTATTCCTCGATGTTCTCTTCGGCCAGGATCGGGGCGCCCGCGGCGACCGAGCCGACCAGGGGGATACCGCCCCCGGGCTTCACCGCGCTCACCGCCTTGTCGACGCCGGTCCTCAGCAGCTCGATCGCCCGCGGCTTCGAAGGATCCCGTTTGAGCAGGCCGAGCTTCTCCAGGTTCGCCAGGTGCGCATGCACCGTGGAGGACGAGTGCAGGCCCACCGCTTTGCCGATCTCGCGCACCGTCGGCGGGTAGCCGGTCTTGGCCGCGTACTTGCGGATGAAGTCGAAGATCTCCTTCTGCCGCTTGGTCAGATCAAGGTCAACCATCGTGGGCTCCGTTTTCCTCCAATTGCCGGGGTGCGAACTGAGACGAACACCTGTTCGCAGAGTATCCCTTCCCCCGGACGCCCGCAAGGCGCGAGGGCACGCGCACGCCAAACCCCTAGAATCTCCGTTTCCACGAGCGGCTGTGGCGGAACTGGTAGACGCGCAAGGTTGAGGGCCTTGTGGGTGGAAACACCCGTGATGGTTCGACTCCATTCAGCCGCACTGAGTCTTCGGCCTCGCAATCCACGTGTTCCGGCGGATTTGCGAGGCCGTCAGACGTTCAGGTCGCTGCGTTCGAAGAGCATCGCGCCGATCCAGCCCAGCAGCAGGGAGAAGGCGGTCAGGCCGAGGAAGGCGACCGGGTCGATTCCCGATTCGATCGCGTTGCCGTAGTACTTGAAGATCGAGGCATAACGGACGCCGGAGAGGCTGTCGTCGAGCTTGCCGATCAGGTCGACGACGTACATCGCGACGAGGAAGCCGGCGACGACGCCGGTGACGACGCTGGTCTTCAGCGAGAAGCCGCAGACGACGATCGCCAGGCCGGCGCCGACCAGGGCGAGGGGCCACACCATGGCGAAGCCCGCCAGCGCGTCGCCGACACCCAGGCCGGCGCCGGCGACGAGGCTGCCGAGCAGGCTCAGGACCAAGGTCAGGAGGAGGACCGCGGCGACCTCGACCGCGGCGGCGAGGAAGGCGGCCAGGCAGACGGCGGTGCGGGTGACCGGCGCCGAGAGGACGACCTCGAGCCGCCCGCTTTCGGCGGCGCCACTAAGGTCGCTCGCCACCGCCCGAGCCGCCAGATAGCCAACCGCGAGCGGGACGATCAGGCTCAGCATCTCACCGTGGAGGTACTGCTCGACGTTGGCCAGTTCACCGATCCCGAAGGCCTGCTTCAGCCCTTCCGGGTACTGCGCGACCACCTTGGTGAGGGCGCTCTGCACGGAGGGATAGATGGCGACGATGAACGCCGACATCGCGCCCAGCGGGAGACCCCAGGCGAGTGGCGAGCGGCGCCGCTCCTGCAGGTGGAAGCCGACCACGGCGGCAAGGCGGTCGTTCATCCCTCCCCCTCCCCACCCTCGTAGTAGCCGAGGAATACCTCCTCGAGGGTAGGCCGCGAGACCTCGAGGTCGGTCACGTGATGGGCGGCGAGCGCCTTGACCACCGGATCGACGTCACCGGCGAAGCGGAAGCTGACCCCGCCGTCGACCTGCTCGACCTCGCTCACGCCGGCGAGCCGACGCAGCTCGTCGAGGCCGCCGCGATCGGCCAGCCGCACCGTCACCTTGCGGCGGGCGCGGCCGAGCAGGTCAGGCACGCGCTCGACCGCGACCAGGCGTGCATCGCGGACGATCCCGACCCGATCGCAGATCCGCTCGACCTCGTCGAGCTCGTGCGAGGAGAGGAAGACGGTGGCGCCGCGATCACGTTCCTCGCCGACCATCGCGAGGAACTCCTCCTGCATCATCGGGTCGAGCCCGCCGGTCGGCTCGTCGAGGATCAGGAGATCGGGACGGTGGAAAGCGGCGAGGATCAGGCCGACCTTCTGGCGGTTGCCGCGCGAGAGCTCGCCCAGCGGCCGCTCGAGGTCGCTGCGGAAGCGCTGCGCCAGCTCCGTCGCGCGCCCCGTATCGGTGCCGCGCAGCCGCGCCATCAGGTCGAGCGCCCGTCGCCCGGTCGTCTCACGACCGAAACCGAAATCGCCGGGGAGGTTGCCGACCCGTCGCCGAATCTCGATGCTGTCGCGCCGACTGTCGAGACCGAGAAGGCGCGCCGACCCGGAAGTCGGGTGGATCAGGTCGAGCAGCGTGCGGATCGTCGTCGTCTTGCCGGCGCCGTTCGGCCCGAGGAAGCCGAAGACCTCGCCGCTCGGCACGGTCATCGTCAGCTCGGCGATCCCGTGCCCGCCGGGGTACAGCTTGCTGAGTGCCTCGGTCTCGATCGCCGCGTCGGTGGTCCCCATGCCCTCAACCTAGTTCGCCATCGGCCGCGCCCATCGTGGCAGGCCCACAAGATGGACAGCGGTCTTAACTCCCTTTCCCGGGTTTCTTGGAAGTACGCCGATACACTCGGAGACCCGTGGCCAACCGGCCTCAACGCAGGGAAAACGTGACGATCCGACCTAATGAGGCCACTTTGAACAGCTCCACGTGTCGCCGCGTCGCGGCACCGTTCCTCGCCGCGCTCGCACTGCTTGCGACGCTGGCTCTCGCCGCCGGGGCAAACGCCGCACCGAACCCCAAGGCCACCGCCTCGGTGATCGGCGGGCATAACGCGACGATCGCGGAGTATCCGTCGCTCGCCTTCATCGAAGGGGTCCAGGCGACGGCCGGTTATGCCTGCACCGGCACCGTCGTCGCGCCGCGGGTCATCCTCACCGCCGGGCACTGCGTCGAGGACATCGAATCGAGCTCGATCGTCGAGCCCGGGCTGATCGCCGTCGCCACCGGCGTCTCCAACCTGCAGAAGATCCAGCGGACCCAGATCAGTCAGGTCGAAAGGGTGCTCGCCTACCCCGGCTTCGACCCGACCGAGCTGCACGGCGACGCGGGCCTGCTGATCCTCACCGCCCCGGTGACCGCGCCGCCGATCGCGCTCGCCACCGGAGCCGACGCGGCACTCTATGAACCGGGCGACGAACTGACCGTCGCCGGCTGGGGGATCGACAACCGCGCCACCGGACACGCCCCGAACCAGCTGCAGGCGGCGACCGTGCCGATCGAGGAAGCCTCCCGCTGCCGTGAAGGGACGCGCCGCTACTACCCGTTCTTCGACGCGACCCGACAGGTCTGCGCGCTCGACGCGCCGCACTTCCACATCACCACCTGCCACGGCGACTCGGGCGGCCCGGCGATCGCCACCCGGCCCGACGGCACGCCGGTCGAGGTCGGCGTGACCAGCCTCGGCGACGGCTCCTGCAACCCGGCCAGCCCGGCCGTCTTCACCCGCGTCGACCAGATCTCATCCTGGGTCCAGAGCTGGATCGACGCGGTCGAATCCGGCGGCCAGGCCCCGCGGGTCAAGGTGCCCAAAGCCCACATCCCCACGCTCACCCGCGAACGCGCCGAAGAAATCAGCGGCCTGGCGATGGAAGAAGCCTTCGGCGCAGAATTCGCCCACGGTCAGGAAAAGACGATCAAGTGCAACCGCGTCGACAAGGCGCGCCTGCGTTGCGGCGTCACCTGGTTCCAGGGGCCGAACGACTATTTCGGCAAGGTCACCGTCTTCTTCGCGATCCGCCACAACGTGGTCCTCGCGGGCGTCCATTACAAGGTCAACTGGGTCAACGACCAGTGCTACTTCCACAGCGGCCACCCGCAGGCCTGCAAGGTCGAAACGAAAGAAAAATGACCCCGGCCCGCTGTTCCTTATGACCATCATTCCGGCACCCGCTGTTCCTTACGCCCATCACTCCGGCATAAGGAACAGCTGCGCGCAGCCGAGCTAACCGCGGCGGGGCGGCAACCAGACGAAGCGCTTCGCCGCCACCGCGGCGCCCAGGACCGCCCAGCCGAGCAGGATCACGACGTCGAGCAACACCGGCCCGGTCGGGACCGCGCCGACGTAGGCCCGGTGCACGAGGTCGGCGACGTGCTCGACCGGGAAGATCTTCGCGATCACCTGCAGCGCCGTCGGCAGCTCCGACAGCGGGATCCAGATCCCCGAGATGAAGAAGAGGGGGAAGGTGATCAGCTGGATCATCGGCTGGGCCGAGTCGGCGGAGTCGGCGAAGGTGCTGAGCGCATAGCCGAGCCCGCAGAAGGCGAAGGCACCGCCGATCACCCCGAGCACCAGCGCGGGCCAGCCGTCGGTCGGGATGCGCACGTCGAAGGCCACCGCGCCGACGATCAGAAGCAGCGCCACCGTGCCGATCGCCATCAGAATCACGGTCAGCGACTGGCTGGCGATCAGCGCCCAGGCGGGCATCGGCGTCGCCCGGCGGCGCTTGAGGATCCCCAGCTCGCGCTGGTTGACGACGGTGGCGACCAGCATCGCCAGCGTCGTCAAGGTCAGTGAGAAGACGACGACGCTCGGCACGAAGAACTGCCGATAGTCGATCTTCACCCCGTTGACCGTCGTTTCGCCGCCGTGGAAGACGCCCGCCAGGAGCGCCAACAGGATCAGTGGGATCACCAGCGTGAACATCCGTGCGCGTTTGTTGCGCAGGAAGGCGCGCAGCTGGAAGCGGGTGACGTGCAGGACCAGATCCATCAGGCGACCTCCTCGGTCTCGACGCCCGCCGCTTCGGCGGTGAGACGTAGGTAGACGTCCTCCAGGGTGGGCCGCCGAACCTCGAGCTCACCGATCTCGATGCCGCGCCCCTCGGCCCAGGTGCCGAGCCGACCGAGGTCGGCCAACGGTGCGGCGCTGTGCAGTTCGATCCGCCCGTCGCGACGCGCCGGCTGCATCAGCGCCAACAGGTCATCGGGCAACTCCCAGTCCGAGGTGCCGGGCGGCAGGGTGAAGAGGATCTCCGAGGCGGCGATGTCGCGACGGCCGATCGTCGCCGGCGTCCCCTCGTCGATGATCCGCCCCCCGGCGATCACCGCGATCCGGTCGGCGAGCCGCTCCGCCTCCTCCATGTAGTGGGTGGTGAGGAAGATCGTCTTGCCGAGCTCGCGCAGGCCGTCGAGCATCTTCCAGGCGTCCCGGCGCGCCGCCGGGTCGAAGCCCGTGGTCGGCTCGTCGAGAAAGATCAGCTCCGGGTCCCCGATCAGCGCCAGGGCGACGTCGAGCCGCCGTCGCTGCCCGCCGGAGAGCGTCGCGGTGATCTTCGCCCCCGCCTCGGCGTCGAGGCCGACCAGGTCCAGCGTGTCGTCGACGGGGCGCGGCGCCTTATACAGACCGGCGTACAGTTCCATGCACTCCCGCACGGTCAGCTCCTGCTCGCCGGGCGACTCCTGCATCACGATCCCGACGCGCTGGCGCCACTCGGAGGTCGCGTGGGCGGGATCGACGCCGAGCACCTCGACCTCTCCCGCATCGCGGCCCCCGAACCCCTCGAGGATCTCGATCGTCGTCGTCTTCCCGGCGCCGTTGGGCCCGAGGAACGCGAAGATCTCTCCCTGGCCGACCTCGAGGTCGACTCCTGCGACGGCCTCGACGTCCCCGAAGGAGCGCCGCAGCCCGTGAACGCGAATCGCCGTATCCATGGCGATCAAGCTACGTCCGGGCAGACTTCGCCGCATCGGCTCGGGCGCCGAAATCCGGCCTCCACCCCTGGGTGGAGGCCCCTCCCCCGCGCTCAACCCCGACGCCCATGACAAGCCGCGGGCCGCCTCCTAACCTGTGTGCATGCAGATCTTCCGCCCGGACGACCAGCCGGACCGCCCGCAGGGGATCGCGTTCCTCCGCGAGCGCGTCGGCAATGGCTGTAAGGACGGCAAGGCGCCGATGCGGATGCGGGTCTGGCCGATCGTCTCGATGGTCCTGATCCTGATCTCGGGGCTGATCGGCACCCCCACCCCGGCCCTCTGGGGCGAAGGCCTGGTGACGCTCTTGGGCGGCGGCACGCTCGCGGTGCTGATCGCGATCGAGCTGATCTACGACCCCCAGGACGACCGCGCCGAGTTCGTCTTCATCCTGCTGCTCGGGCTCGCCTCGATCGCGCTGATGACGGTGCAGCCGTCCGGGACGGCAGTGCTGGGCACCTACGCCGCGGTTGCCTCGGCGGTGATCCGGCTGCCGAAACGGATGGCGCTGGCGGCGATCGTCCCGATCATCGCGATCGTCGACATCGGCATCCTCGCGACCGCGAGCGAACGCTTCCTGGTCTTCGCCTGGACCAACATCGCCTACATCTTCATGTTCGTGATCGGACACCTGCTGCGACTCAGCGAGGAGCACCAGATCCAGGCGCAGGATCTGCTGGAAGAGGAGGAACGGACGCGGCTGGCGCGCAACGAGGCGGCGGCGCTGGACGAGCGCAGCCGGATCGCCCGCGAGCTCCACGACGTCCTCGCCCACTCGCTCTCGGCGCTGTCGGTCGAGCTCGAGGGCGCCCGCCTCCTGGCCCTCGACCGCAACGTCGACTCCGACGTGATCGCCGCGATCGGCCGCGCCCACCGCCATGCCGCCTCCGGCCTCGACGAGGCGCGGGCGGCGATCCAGGCCCTGCGCGGGGACTCGGTACCCGGGCCGGACAAGCTCGAAGACCTGATCGAGGAGTTCCGGGCGCACGGGATCACCTGCACGCTGGAGATCAGCGGCAAGCCGCGCCGGCTCCCGTCCGAAGCGGCGCTGGCGGTCTACCGCACCGCACAGGAGGCACTGACCAACGTGCGCAAGCACGCCGAAGAAGCCGAGCGGGTGGCGATCCGCCTCGATTATGACCCCGACGGCGTGCAGCTGATCGTCGCCGACTCCGCAGGCGACGGGGGCGAGCCGCGGGTGCCGCAGCCGGCGACGCTGGCCGGGGCGGGCTCCGGCTACGGCGTGAGCGGGATGCGCGAGCGGGCCGAGCTGATCGGCGGCCGGCTGCTGGCGGGGCCGACCGAGGACGGCTTCCGGGTCGAGCTCTGGGTGCCCGCGTGACCGAGGACGACGGGCGCGCGCCGCTGCGGGTGATCGTCGCCGACGACCAGCGCGTCGTCCGCGAGGGACTGACCCTGATGCTGGGGCTGATCGACGGGATCGAGCCGGTCGGCGCCGCCGCCGACGGCGAGGAGGCGCTGGCGATGGTCGCCGCCGAGCGACCGGACGTCGTCCTGATGGACCTGCGGATGCCGCGCCTCGACGGCATCCAGGCAACCCGGCGACTGACCGAGACGTATCCCAGCGTCGGCGTGGTCGCGCTCACCACCTACGCCGACGACGAGACCGTCGTCCAGGCCCTGCAGGCAGGCGCGCGCGGCTACCTGACCAAGGACGCCGGGGCCGAGCAGATCCGCAGCGCAGTCGAACGGGTGGCGGCGGGCGAGGCGGCGATCGACCCCGCCGTGCAGCGACAACTGCTGACCGCCGTGCAACGCGGCGACGCTCCACCCGAGCCCGAGGACGACAAGCTGCCCGACGGGCTCACGCCGCGTGAGGCAGAGGTGCTGGAGCTGATCGCGGCGGGCCTCTCGAACGGCGAGATCGCCGACCGCCTGGTGGTCAGCGGGGCGACCGTGAAGAGCCACGTCAACCACCTCTTCGCCAAGATCGGCGCCCGTGACCGTGCCCAGGCGGTCGCCTATGCCTATCAGCACGAGCTGGTTTCGCCGGGCGAGGGGTGAGTGGCAGCCCCGGGGCGGGGCGGGCGTGCCTTCGCCTCCGGCACCGCCTGAGGCGTCAAAGCCAGACGTGCTCGAAGGCCGGGCGGCCCGACTCGATCCGAAGGAGGCCCATGGAGCGCCGGGGGGCACGGCGGCGCTCGGTCGGGCTGCCGGGGTTGAAGATCTGGAAGTCGTCCTCGTCTTCGTGGAGTGGCAGGTGGCTGTGGCCGAAGACGAGCGCGTCGGCATCCGGGAAGCGGCGGCGCATCCGTCCCAGCCTTCCCTTGGACGGACCGGCATCGTGGATCATCGCCACGCGAGCGCCGTCGAGGTCGATTTCGAGCGTCTCCGGAAGCGCGGCGCGCAGCTCGGCTTCGTCGACGTTGCCGCGGACCGCGTGGACCGGGCCCGGGCAGAGCGCCTCGATCGCGCGCAACGTCCCGAGGGCGAAGAAGTCGCCCGCGTGGAGGGTCGCCTCCGCCCCACGCAACAGCTCGACGCAACGTTCCGGCAGTGCCCGTCCGCCCCGCGGCAGATGGGTGTCGGCGAGGACGGCGATCAAGCCGAACCGAGGGCGCGGTCGATGAAGGGGCCGAGGAGCTCGGCGACCGAGGCGGCCGTCGAGTCGGGCGTCTCCGAGGGGTTGGTGATGTAGGAGATCGCGAGGCGGACCAGCGCCTCGGCGAGTAGCTTCACGTCGCCTTGCGAGGCCTCCGGCCAGCCTTCTTCGATCACCGCCGAGAGCCGCGTCGTCGCCCAGAGAACAACCGGCATCCCCTGCGTGGTGACGAAGGGGAGCATGCCGCCGGACCCGTCGTCGCTCAGCAGGATGCGGATCAGCCGGTCCTCGCCGGCGGTGCGCAGGAAGAGCTCGAGCGCGGCCCGGATCGCGTCGCGTGGATTGTCGGTGTGGGCACGCACCGCGTCCTCGACGGCCCCCAGGAACCGCTCCCCCTCGTGAATCGTCAGGGCGACCGCGAAGTCGTTTTTGTTGCCGAACTCCTTGTAGAGGGTCTGGCGGCTGACCCCGGCGTCGGCGGCGATGTCCCCCATCGTCACCTCCGACCAGGATCGGCTTTCCAGGTGATGGCGGGCAGCGTCGAACAGCGTCTGCCGGAGCAGCTCGCGGGCCGCCTCGGGGTATGGCGTTCGGCTTGCCATACCCCGCATCGTCGCAGCGCCGGCGGTCAGGCGACTTCCTCCGTCGGCTCGAAGTCGACCTTGTCGCGGACGCCGCAATCGGGGCAGGCCCAGTCGTCGGGCACCTCGTTCCACGGCGTGCCGGGCGGGAAGCCCTCGCGCGGGTGGCCCTTCGCCTCGTCGTAGACGTACCCACATCCAGGACAGCGGAAGGCGCTCACGATGGGACCCGGGCCGCCGCGGCACCGCCGGTCGGCGCCCCGCCACCGTCGCCGTAGCGCGCCAGGACCTGGGCGCGCCTCCGCGGCTGGATGTTGGCCTTGGTCACGTCACCGCCGAAGTGGTCGAGCAGGCGCCGGTCCATCACCCGGCGCCAGGCCGGCGGGAACCAGGCGATCACGATCATCCCCGCATAACCGGTCGGCAGCTGCGGCGCCTCGTCGACATGACGCAGTGCCTGGTAGCGACGGGTCGGGTTGGCGTGGTGGTCGGAGTGGCGCTGCAGGTGGTAGAGCAGCACGTTGGAGGCGACGTTGTTGCTGTTCCAGCTGTGCCGGGGCAGGCAGCGCTGATAACGACCGTCGTCCTTCTTCTCGCGCAGCAGTCCGTAGTGCTCGAGGTAGTTGACGACCTCCAGCAGGGAGAAGCCGACGATCGCCTGCAGCACCAGGTACGGGAGGACGATCGGCCCGAAGGCGACGGCCAGGGCAACGAAGAGGACGACGGTCATCGCCCAGGCACCGAGGATGTCGTTGCGCAGGCTCCAGCGCGACTTGCCGAGGCGGTCGAGGCGGGCGGCCTCGAGGCCCCAGGCGGAGGTGAGGCTGCCGGACACGGTGCGCGGCAGGAATTCCCAGAAGCTCTCACCCAGGCGCGAGCTCGCCGGGTCCTCCGGCGTCGCGACACGGACGTGGTGGCCACGGTTGTGCTCGATGAAGAAGTGCCCGTAGCCGGTCTGCGCGAGCGCGACCCGCGAGAGCCACTTCTCCAGGTCGTCGCGCTTGTGCCCGAGCTCATGGGCGGTGTTGATCCCGATCCCGCCGACCACACCCATGGTCAGTGCCAGCCCGATGCTTTCGACCACCGAAAGCCCGCCGTCGCCCCACTGCCAGGCGGCGAAGATCAGCCCGGCGTACTGGATCGGGATGAACAGGTACGTGCACCAGCGGTAGTAGTGGTCCTGTTCGAGCCACTTGAGGACCGAGTCGGGCGGATTCGTCGCGTCCATCCCGATCGCCAGGTCGAGCAGCGGGAAGCCGACGAAGACCAGCACCGGGCCGAAGAACCAGAACCCGCCGAAGCCGGTCGCCTCGACCGCACCCCAGGCGATGAAGGGTGCCAGCGGCACCAGGATGCCGAGCAGCCAGGCATAGCGCTTGCCGTCGCTCCAGGCAGCCGGATTCAACTCGACGTCGTCGTGGTGATGGTGATGCGCGTGTTCAGCGTGCGCCTCCACGTTCCCCTCCTTGTCAAACGTGAGATCAAAGTCTGCGTGCTTGACAAAGATACCTAATTTGTCAAACAACGATACAGCCGATGGTCTGTTGACGCGGAGGATGCTGGACACGGAAGGCCTCCGGAGGGTGTGACGGATCCCTCGCGGGGTCCCACGGATCCGGGACAGGACAGTCACGGATCCGAAACGGGACGGTCACGGATCCGGGACCTCGTATGAGAAACGCCGGGAAGGCAGGTCTCCCTCCCGACCTCCCCGTCGCTCAAGGATCTCCGTGTTTGGTTTCCGTTGCAGAGCAACGGAAACTCGACGCGCCTTCCACGGACCCCTCCGATCCTGGCGCCCAGGAGGCCGGAAGGCGTGACGAGAGGGTCACGGGAGCGGGACCCGTCACGAAGACGCCGGGAACTCCACGGTTCCTCCCGTCTTCCTCATGGGTCGCGATCGCGTTCCGGACTTTGACCATGCCATGGCAGGGTCAAAGTCCGGAACGCGTCCCTGGTCCTGATCCCGGCCCGTGGGGGCCGGAGGGTGTGAGACGTCCCGGGTCCTGATCCCGGCCCGTGGGGGCCGGGGATGAGGTTCCGGTCCCGATCCGGACCCTCGGGGGCGGCGGTGTGACGTCCCGGCGTCTTTCCTCACGGACCTGTGACCTCTCCTCCAAGGAATCCTCACGGCCTGGGCGCCTCGTGAGGTCACGCCTGCCGGGACCCCATGGGCGCCCGGGGCGCAGGTCGGCGTGGCTCGGATGGCCGCGGGAGCCCGGGGGGCCTCCGTCAGCAAGCCGGCGGCCGACCCCCGCCTACCCCGCCCACCAATCGCGGCTGCCTTCGACGTCGTCGCGCGGATTCTCGCCGAGGTTGGGGGCACCGATCACGAGGAGCTCGAGGCCGTCGGGGCCGGACTCGTAGCCGCGCCAGGAGCCCGGTGGCACGCGCACGGCGTCCCATTCCTTCAGCTCGACGACCTCGTCGTCGACGGCCATCCGCCCGCTCCCGCCAACGACCACGTAGACCTCCTCCTGCGTCTTGTGCGTGTGCCCATAGGGGAAGCGATAGTCGGGCGGGACGCGCTGGTAGGTCAGGCCGGATCGCTCGAGCCCGAGCAATCTGGTCGCCATGCGGAACTCCAGGCCCGGTGCGCCGTCAAAGTTGGAGCCAAGATCCTCCGGATCCTCCTTGAGGTTCCTGAGGGTGAAAGGCATCGGAGGCCTAGATCTTGAGCAGGACGATCGTGTTCACGACGAAGAGGATGGCGAAGAAGACGGTGGCGCGGTCCAGGTTGCGCTCGACCATCGAGCCGCCGCCGATCTGGCTGCCACCGCCGCCGATGCCGAAGGCACCGGAGAGTCCCGCGTCTTTCCCCGAGTGGAGCAGGATGAGGAAGACCAGAACTACCGCGATGATGACCTGAAGGACGCCGAGAATCGTGTACACGGGGATCAGTGTAGAGGGTCTGAGCGGCTAGTCGCGCTCGGCCGGCTCGGACGAGGCGCCGTTGCCGTTGCCATCCACGTGACCGTTCCCGTTCCCGCTCCCTTTCGCGCGACCGTTCCCGTTCGCGTTCGCGTTCGCCTGGCCGTTGCCGTTCGCGTGAGCGTTGCCGTTGCCGCTCGCCTGGCCGTTGCCGTTCGCGTGAGCGTTCGCGTTCGCCTGGCCGTTGCCGTTCGCCTGGCCGTTGCCGTTGGCGCGACCGTTCGCGTTCGCGTTCGCGTTCGCCTGGCCGTTGCCATTCGCGTGAGCGTTGCCGTTGCCGTGCGCGCGACCGTTGCCGTTGGCATGGCCATTTCCGTTGCCGTTGCCGTTGCCACCGATGTAATCGCTCGGCAGCCCGGCGCGGCCGACGCGGACCTCCTCGCCGGTGCCGGCGCCGACGCCGACCGCGTCGAGGATCTCGACCGCTTCCTTGCGCAGCTCGGCGTCGAGGATCGCGTAGTCCTCGTCGGAGAGCTTGCCGGAGGCGTGGTCGAGTTCGGCATCGCGGATTTCGCGGTACTTCGCTTCCTTCAGCGCGTCCGCCTCGGTCCGGACCATCGCTCCCTTGCGACGGCCACGGGCCGGCCAGACGGCGATCAGGGCGCCGATCAGGCCGATGATCCCGCCGATCCACATCCACAGCACCAGCGGGTTGATGATGACCTTGAAGGTCGCGGCGGTCGGTTCGTTGATGTAGCCGCGGGCGATCCGTTCGGCGGAGAGCAACTGCAGGTTTTCGATCTGTTCGAGCGCTTTCGGCTGCAGGCTCGGTTCCGCCGCGGCCGCCCGCATCAGGTTCCGCAGGTCTTTGCACTGGGACGGCGTCCCGGGCCCGGCTTCGATGCAGGTTTTGAGGCCTTTTTCGGCCACCGCGAGCTGGTGCTGGACTTCCTGCACGTTGGGATTGACGACGACCCAGATGTCGCGCACCGGCCCGGTCTTCAGGCCCACCTCGCTGGTCGCCTCGCCGCTGAAGTAGTCGGCCAGGCCCCCGGTCGCCGCGGCGCCGGTCGGGCGGAAGAAGCGGCGGCTGGTTTCCAGCGTCGTCAGGTACTTGCCGTCTTCGGACACACGGACGATCGCGCCGAAGGTGTACTTCTCGCTGTCGACTTTGACGTAGGGCCGCTCGTAGGTGAATTCGCGCCCGTCGACGATCCGCGTTTCGCCCGGCTTCATCGAGACGTTCTCGTTCGTCTGGAAGCTCGACGAGGCCGCCACGCCGATCAGGAGGACGGCGACGCCGATGTGGGCGATGTAGCCGCCGTAACGACGTCGGTTGCGGGCGGTGACCGCGATGAGCGCGCCCGCGAACGACCCGCCCGAGGTCTTCTGCCGGGCGTGGGCGCCGTTGTAGAACTCCTGCAGGACGCCGGAGATCGCGAAGGCGGCGAAGGTGAAGAGCGCCAGGGCCCAGGGCTTGTGGGCGGCGTCGGTGAAGACCCAGAGGACGACCAGGGTCACCGCGGCGACCGCAAGCGGGATGCGGAAGACGCGCTTTGCCGAGGCCCAGGTGACCCGCCGCCAGGCCAACAGCGGCCCGATCCCGGTGAAGAGCACCAGCAGGATCGCCAGCGGCGTCGTGTACTTGTCGAACCAGGGCGCCGCGAGCGAGCTCTTGGTGCCGGTGAAGAGTTCGGAGATCAGCGGGAAGAAGGTCCCCCAGGCGATCACCACGACCATCCCGACCAGCAACAGATTGTTGATCAGAAAGACCGATTCTCGTGACAGCAGCGAGTCGATCCGCTTCTGGTCGGAGCGCAGGTCGTCGAGGCGCGAGACGATCAGGCAGGTCGAGCCGATCACGACCACCCCGATCAAGGCCAGCAGATAGGGGCCGACCGTATCCTCGCCGAAGGCGTGGATCGACTGCAGGACGCCGGAGCGCACCAGGAACGTGCCCAGCAGGCACATCGAGAAGGTCGCAACGATCAGCGTCGCGTTCCAGACTTTCAACATGCTGCGTTTCTCCTGCACCATGATCGAGTGCAGGAACGCGGTCCCGAGCAGCCACGGCATCAGCGCCGCATTCTCGACCGGGTCCCAGGCCCAGTAGCCGCCCCAGCCGAGCTCCGAGTAGGACCAGCGCGCGCCGAGCAGGAGACCGAAGCCGAGGAACGTCCAGGCGATCAGGGCGAAGCGGCGGGTCGCGCGAATCCATTCGGAGTCGACGCGGCGGGTGATCAGGGCGCCGATCGCGAAGGCGAAGGGGACGGTCCAGGCGACGTACCCCGAGTAAAGCATCGGCGGGTGGATCATCATGCTCGGGTGCTGGAGCAACGGATTCAGGCCGATCCCGTCTTTCGGCGTCGGGATCGTGTGGAACGGGTTGACGCCGGGCGCGAACAGCATCAGGCCGATGAAGAAGGCACCGATCCCCATCATCACCGCGGTCGCCCAGGGGACGATCTCGCGCAGCTTGTGGCGGGTCGAGTAGAGGGCGAGCGAGGCGGCGACCGAGAGCACGAACGCCCACAACAGGAGCGAGCCTTCCTGGCTCGACCACATCGCCGCCAGCTTGTAGAACATCGGCGTCTCGATCGAGCTGTGTTCGGCGACGATGTTGAGGTGGAATTCGTTGGTCGCGAAGGAGACCTCGATGATCACGATGCAGGCCAGCAGCAGGCCGAAGACCGCGTACACGCCACGGCGGGCGAGGATGACGCGGGAGTCGTCGTGGCGCCAGACGACGGCGGTGATCGCCGAGGCGGCGGCGACGAAGAAGGCGAGCGCCAGAAGGACGCCGCCGACGCTAGCCATTACTGGTGAAGGACCCGCTGCCGGTGCCGGCGGTTTCGGTGGCGTTCGTTTTGAACTTCGACGGGCACTTGGTGATCAGCGATTCCGGTTCGCCGACGAAGGTCCCGTTTTCCACCGCGCCGGTGAGGACGATCTCGCGGCCGCCGCGGAACGGGTCCGGCACCATGCCCTGATAGCTGACCGGCATGGCCCCGCCACCGTTGCGGTCCTCGACTTCGAACTTGAGCGTCTCGCCGTCGTGGCGGATCGATTTCGGGACGACCTTGGCGTTCATCTCGAACTTCTGCCCGGGCGCCGCGCTGAGGATCTGCGACGGTTCCTTGGTCTGGTCCGAGGCATTGAAGCTGACGTAGATGAGCGCAACGCCAAGGAGAACCGCCACTGAGAGGGCGACACCGAGCCGAATCTTGCGCTTACGCGACGGATCCACGACGCCGGGCATTATCGCAAGCCGGGCCGCTCGACACATCAAGGACTCTTAAAGATCCTGGATGCCAGGCGAGGGTCCCAGTCCCAGAGCCAAATAGATCAGCCGGCGACGACACGGAGCGCAAAGCGGACCAGGCGCCAGTAGGTGCGGAGCGCCAGGCGGGCGGGGGTCGAGCGGGCGACAGCGGGGATGAAGGGCGAGTCGAGATCGGCGGTCAGGGCCGCGGCGAACTCGGCCGCGGAGACGGTGCGGGCGCGGCGGATCGCGCGGCGCTCGGCGAGGAGGCGCGGCAGCCAGGCGACGACTTCGGCGTTCGCGCGCAGCTTCTGGCCACCCCAGCCTCCCGCCGCGGCGGCCGGCAGCAGCGCCGCCTCGGTCGCCAGCAGCGCCGGCGCCAGCAGCAGGAGCAGCGAGCCGGGATAGACGCGAACCAGCGTCGCCAACCGGTTGCGCTCCAGCCAGCGCCACTTGTTCCCGGCCGAGGCGGTGAACTCGTAGTCGTGGGCGACGACCGCGGTGGGCTCGATCCCCACCGTCTCCCCCGCCAGCCGCAGCCGTAGCGAGAGGTCGACGTCCTCGTGGTACATGAAGAACCTCTCGGCCAGGCCGCCGAACCGCCGCCAGACCTCGAGCGGCACCGCCAGGCAGGCCCCCGAGAGCGCCGTCACCTCCCCCGCTCCCGGGGCCGCGCCGATCGGCTCGCCGTGCTTCCCGGCCCAGACGATCCCGGTGAAGTGGACCGGGTTGCCGGCCGAGTTGATCGTCTGCCCGTCACCCTCGGCGACCAACCCTTGCCAGGCCGACCAGCCGCGGCCCTCGAGCCAGGGACGGCGGATCGCCCGCCCCCACCCCGGCAGCGGCATCGCGTCCGGATTGAGGATCACCAGCAGGTCGCCGGTCGCGGCGCTCGCGCCGACGTTGGCGCCGCCGGCGAAGCCACGGTTACGCCCCATCGTCACCACCCGCGCTCGCGGTGCCATCTCGGCGACCACCGTGGCGGAATCGTCGGGCGAGTCATTGTCGACGACGATCAGCTCGTCGCCCTCGCCCAACTCGGCGAGGAGCGGCGGCAGCGTGCGGCGCAGCTCGGCACTGGAGCTCCAGGCGACGATCAGGACGGAGAGGGAGGGGCGCACCGGCGCGGAGGCTATTCAGCCTGTGGCGCCGGCGCCCATCCGTGCCCTCCCCAGGGCTACTTCTTCTTCTTGCCCGCGCAGGACGCGACGTTCAGGCGGTACTTGTTGTTCTTGACCGTCTTACCGTTCTGGCCCTTCATGTTGAGGATGGCCAGTTGCGGGCTCTTGCAGAGGTTGGTCGAGTTCTGCAGGAGGCTCTTCTTGCCGCCCTTCATGTTGAGGACGAACGTCTTCAGCGGGACGTCCGGGGTGTTGTTGAACACCGTCTTCAGCCCGCCGTGCTTGGAGCTGATCACCCCGTCCAGCTGGATGTTGATCTGGCCCCGGAGGTTCGCCAGCAGGTCCGGCAGCTTGTGTTTGGAGGACACCAGATAGACCGGGCCCTTCAGCTTCTGCTTCAACAACGGGCTGCTCGCTTCGGCGTGGCCGTAGATCGAGTTTTGCGGGCACTGGTTGGCCGCCAGCTGGACCCTCGTGCAGACCGTCTTGATGTGGCCCTGGTCGAGGAACAGCGAGTGCGGCAGGTTGAGCGCCGTGCGGGCGATGTTGGCGTCGCCCTTGCGAGCGTTGACGACGACCCGGATCTGCGGGTTCTTCGCCCGCGTGGTCGGGCCGGAGATCCGCGCGTGGAACGTCGGTTTGAAGTCGAGCTTGTTGCAGCCGGTCGCCTGGAACGGCGCGGAGACCGCGTAGCTCGACCAGTCACCCGCGTTGGCGGGGTTCGAGCCGCCACCGTTGATCGCCCCGGCCGTGGCCTGCGCGGAGCAGTTGGTCGGGTTGAGCATGAACTGGTGGCGGTTCATGTTCAGGTCGATCGAGCGGAGGTCCAGCTTGACGCCCCCGAACACGTTCGGGATCGGATCGGAGACGGCGTTGACCTGGGCGGTCAGGGGGTTGATGTTGAGGGCGACGCGCACCACCACGGTGCCGAGGTCGAACGGACCTGAGACCGCGGGGGTGATGATCGCCAGCGAGAGCGGCGCCCCCTTATATGGACCGGACAGGTAGGCAGTGCCGTCGAGGCTCAGCGGGGTGTTGCCGCTGCCCGCCTTGGTCACCACCGAGCCGACCGCGCTGTTCGACGAGCAGCTCGGGGTGGCCTGCTGTGCCCTGCCGCCGCTCGCCGCCGCCGCGGCGATTTCGGCTTCCCCGCAGTAGGGGATCCCGGCGAGCCGCCCGACCAGGCCCTTCGGCAGGGTCACGTTCACCGCCTTGATCTCCTGCTGCCCGTCTTCGCGCCCGATATGGACCTTGAACGGGCTGTACTTGCCGGCAGCCGTCGATTCGCTCGCCGCGGTGTAGCTCGGCGCGAACTTGCGGGCCGCGAGCGTGCTCGGGCAGGTGCCACCGCCGGGGACGCTGGTCAGCGGCGTGTTCGTCGACGGGGTGTTGTGGTCGGGGTTGCCGGACCACGGGGTGAATTCGGTGGTCGTCGTGTTCGGACCGCAGGTCGGCGGCGAGGTCAGGATCCCCTTGTCACCACCGAAGAAGTGGAGGCGGAAGTTCCTGAAGGTCGCCTGCGGATTTTCGGCTACCACCGCGGTCAGCCGGCCGGTTTCCTTGTCCGGGAAGACGTTCCCCTCGAGGCGCACGTTGACGCCGTACCGGGTGGAGAACCCGTAGATGAAGATCCGGAACTGTTCACCGGTTTCGAAGACGCCCGGGCCGTTCTTGAGCGGCTGGCCGACGTACACGCTGCCGTTGATCGAGTTGGCCGGCAGCGACGGCGTCTGGATCTCCACCGTCCCGATCTTCGAGGCGTCCGGGCATTCCACCGGAAGCGCCGTGTGGTAATGGAATTGTTCATCGGTGCACGCTTCGAGCCCGTTGCCGGCGGACGGATTGATGCCCATCCCTTCCGGCAGCGTCACCTTCGCGACCTTGAGGTAGGAGTTCGCGATCGGCGCATTCGGATCCCAGGGGATACCCACGTCGACGGTCGTCGGTTCCGGCGAGTCGACAAACTTCGCCCCGTCCGCCGAAACCGTGATTTCGGGGTTGAACGGGACGTTTTCGCAGCCGGTGGCACCCGTGGGCGTGGTGTAGCTGGCTTCGGTGCTGGAAGCTTCGGTTTCCAGCGGCGGGCCCTGCGTGTCGAGATGCAAGGTCGAGACCTGCCCGCCGGCGCAGTTGCTCGGCATGGTCAGGTAGGTCCCGTCCGCCGCCGGATTCAGGACGTTGGTTTCTTTCGCGCTGAAGAAGACCAGGCGCGACTCGATAATCGGCGGGCTGGCTTCCGACGGCGGGTGGATGTGGCTGATGGTGAAGGTGACGTGCTGGTCGACCGGACTCAGCGAGCCGACGATGAACGTGGGGCCGCCTTTGGTCAGGAACCCGACCATGGACGGCGTCCCATCGAAGGGAACGAGGTTGTAGACAGGCAGTGCGACCCGAGCCTGGAGGCATTCTCCGGCTGGGAGGCATTTGTTTTCCCCGTTCGGGGTCTGCGCCGCCACCGTGAGGTAGTTGACCCCGACCAGTGACGTAGGTGGGCACGCCTTTTTTTCGAGTTCTTCGACCTTGCACTGCGGCAGCGCTTCCGGATTCACGCTCAGGCCTTCGGGCGTGTCAACCACGATGTCCTGGAGGAACGTGGTAGGGAACCCGCCGACTCCGAACAGCGATGGGTAGGTGTCGATCTTGAAGTCGGTGATCCCGTAGTTCGGGTGGCCGCCCGCTTGCGTGAAGAGCTTTTCGGCGGTGGAGCCTTTGCACTGACCGAGTGGTTCCGTCAGTTTGGGAGCCGATGATTCGTATCCCGGTTCCGGGACTTCGAATTTCGCCGGCAGCGGGGCGGGAAGGTCTTCATTGGCCTTACAGGTCAGCGATTCCCATTTCTGGACCCCGACCGCTGCATTGGCGGTCGATGCCAGGAACAGCGCACCGAGAGCTCCCACCGCGATCACAAGCAGAAAACGCCTCATGGTCAATCCTCCTCGGTTCGACGCGGTTGGTATCCGGTGCATGTCAGCTTCCCCCTCTCAGGTGGACCGGGCGGTTCAGCGTCAGGCCTCCCGACCGGCCTGAGTCGTTCAGCTTCAGCACGCCGGAGAGCGTCTTCGAGCGGCGGCCCTGGATTTCGAGCTGACCCTTGACGATTTCGCGGCCGGCCTTCGTAAGCGGCACCCGCACCTTGGTGCTCGCACCCACGGCAAGCGAGTAGTCACCGCGGGCAAACGCGGTGGACCCCTTCCCGTTCGGGCGCTTGACCGTCACCGAGACCTTGCCCGAACAGGGGCCTTCGCCTTCGCAGTGCAGCGGTACGATCAGGTCCTTGCGATCGGCAGTGAGCTTTCCGTGCAGGCCGCCCGCGCCGATCTTCTTCGGCGTTTCGACGGGCTTCGGACTCGGGGTTTCCCCACCACCACCGCCGGTCGGCTTTTCTTCGTATTCCGCGGCCAGCTGGTAGCCCGCCGGGACGACTTTCGGCGCCGGAACCTGAACCAGACCGTCCAGCGAGCCCGGCTGGTCCATCACCGGCAGGCGCAGTTCCAGGTCGGAGACCGTGACGTTCGCCTGCAGGTTGGAGAAGCGACCGTACGGGAGATCCGATGGCAGCAGTTCCAGTTTCGCCACGTGACCCGCAGCGAAGTGGTAGCCCTGCGGATGCAGTTGGAAGACCATCTCCTGGCTACCGCCGGTCGGCCGGTAGAGGCCGCGGGCGATCAGGGTCTCGGTGCCTTCCGGCGAGACGTCGACGAGCCGCGCCGCGATCTCCGAGTTGGGGCTCGGCGATTCGACCTTGGCGATGATCGTCGGCGACCCCATCAGGGTGAACCCGCCCGCCGGAGCTGGAGCGAGGCGGTAGTTGACGCTGCCAGGCTGTTCGGCGTCGGGAACCGCCGAACAAACCGTGAATCCTTTTTCCGCACCGACAATGGGGTCGAAGATCACGCCCGTCGTGGTCGGCGTTGCTTCTTCGGCGGCGCTGCGGTGCCCGATCGTCTGCGCCCCGGAGGTCTGGAAGCGGACTTCACCCGGCGCCAGCGAGCTCCAGTTCGCGGCGGCGTACGGACCTTCCGACGGCGCCGATTTGGGGCAGGTGGTGGTGAGGGCTGCGACGCTCGAGCTCGGCGCCGCGCCTTCTCCCTTCAGGTAGTGAGCGAACCACGCTTCCAGTCGTTCGTTGAAGAGGGCGACGTCCGCCGCCTTGTTCTGGCTGCGCGAGTGGCCATAGTCGGCGAAGAAGAGCGAGATCGGATCGCCGGGATACTCGGCCCGCGTCCGCTGGTACATGCGGAGCGCTTCGTCGGGCGGGAAGAGATCATCGTTCCAGCCGCTCTGGAGCAGCATCGGCGACGGCGCCTCGGAGTGTTCGATGTAGAAGGCCGAGTGGAACGCGGTGAGCTGTTCGATCATCGCGTTCACACCCGCGTCGCTGTACGGATCGCCTCCGCGAAGTCGTTCACGCCAACCGGGGATGTCCGCTTCCGGATTGGTCGTGGAGTAATTGCTGAGTTTTTCGCCCCCGATGTAGAGGGCTTCGGTGTAGCTGTATTTCATTACCCCGATCGGGTTTTTGCCGAGCGGTCCGCGATACGACGAGTTGGTCACGTAGTCGAGATTGCGACCGTTCGGGGCAAGCGCGTAGGCGATGTCCGTCCAGGCCCACTGCGGAACCGCCGCCGCCAGTTCCATTTCCTTTCCTTCCGGGCTGGTCCACGGGACCAGTTCGCCGCCGGGCAGCATTTCGCGATTGCGCAGCGCCGCCAGGGCGACGGAGATGCCCCCGCCGTAGGAGGCGCCGGTGGCACCGACCTTCTTCGGCGCGGCGACGCCTTCGTCGGCAAGCTCCGAGATCAGGAACTGGGCATCACGGACTTCGTAGCGATCGTCCATCAGGTGGTTGTAGCCCTGTTCGCAGACTGCTTCCGCAATCTGGGGGTCGTATTTGCCACACGACAGCCCCCAGCCTCGGTCGCTCATGCTGAAGACCGCGTAGCCCTCTTCCGCCCAGTGCTGGATGCGGGGATCTTTCTGCTGGAACGTCAGTCCTGGGGCCGGTTCCACGGTGGTGAGACCTTGCTTCGAGCCGCCCCAACCGTGGAAGTCACCGATCGTCGGGTAAGGCCCTTCAGTGCCACCGGCTTCCGGCGGCAAGAACACGTTGACGTCGATTTTCGTGCCGTCCCACGTTTCGGTGAACCCGCTGCAGGCGCGGATGTTGCCGTTCAGCGGTTGAGCCGTACAGGGAATCGTCCCGCCGTAGACCGACGAGAACGCCGCCTGCGCCGACGGTGCGACGACCAACGCCCCGACCAGCGCGAACGCGGCCACCAGCCACCTCCATCGAGGCAGTGCCACCGAACGACCAACCATCTGTCCCCTCCTCCGTTAACGCAATTCCCCAAAAGCGATAACGCCGCCCCTGCATGGCGGTACCTCATCCCACTCCCACTGGTCACACTAGCGTTCCAAACGGAGCGGTCAAGTCGACCGGTCCGTCGTTTTGGAACGGGAATCAGTACTGGGTAGGTGGTCCGGAGGTCGGAAACCGCGCCGTGACTACCGTTTGGCCTTCTTGTGATGCCTGCGGTGCTTCTTGTTGCACGAGGTCTGGATGCGCGGGTGACGGGTGACCTTCTTGCCGTTCTGGCCCACCAGTCTGACGATCCCCCTGACCGGCTTCGCGCAGAGGTTCGTCGAGGCCTGCAACAGGCCGTTCTTGCCGCCCGGCAGGTTGAGGACGAATTTACTCACCGGCAGGTCGGGGATGCTCGCGAAGGTCGTGCGGATGCCGCCCTTGAAGCTGTCGATACGGCCGTCGAGGACGACGCTCACCTGGCCGCGGAGGTCGGCGACCATGTCCGGCAAGGTGTTGTTGGAGGAGCGCAGGTAGACGGGCCCTTCCAGCGGGTGCGAGAGGAGCGGCGTCCACGCGCGCGCGTAGCCGTAGCGCGATTTGGCCGGGCACTGGCCGGCGGCGAACTGGGGCCGGGTGCAGACCGTGCCGAGGCTCGACTGGTCGAGGAAGATCGCGTGCGGCAGCGCCACCGAGGCGAGGGCCGCGTTGGCCTGGCCTTCGGTGGTGGTGAGAGTCGCCTTCAGTTTCGGGTGCTTGGCGCGTCCGGTCTGGCCGAAAAGGCGGACCTTGAGACCGGGGGTGAAGGCGAGCCCTTCGCAGCTTTCGCCCTGGAAGGGGACGTTCACCTTGTCCTCGGACCAGGCCGACGGGTTGGTCGGGTCGGCGCCCCCGCCGGCGATCTGACCGGTGGTCGCGTTCTTGTTGCAGTTGGTCCCGTTGAGCGTGAATTCCTTGCGGTTCAGGTTCACCAGGATCGAGCGGATGTCGAGCTTCGCGCCACCGAAGACGTCAGGGATTTCGGCGCTGGTTTCGATCTGCCCCGATTCGGGGTTGAGGTTGAGCGGCGCGTGCACGACCACGTTGCCGAGGTCGAACGGGCCGGCCACCGCCGGGGTGATGACGACCGCCGAGAGCGGCGCCCCCTTATATGGGCCGGAGAGGTAGACGCGGCCTTCGATCTTCAGCGGCGTCGCCCCCGTCCCGGCTTCGATCGTCGCACCCCCGATTTCGCTCTTGCCGTTGCAGCTCGGGCCTTTCAGCTCTTCGACCCCCGAGCGGCCGGCGGCCCGGTCGTATTCACGCGCTTCGCAGTAGGGGACGTTCGCGATGTTCGCGGTCGCACCGGGGGGCAGGATCAGGTTGAAGCCTTTGATCTCCTGCCGGCCTTCGTCCCGGCCGATCTTCAGCTGGAAGGGCGTGTAGGTCGCCGCCTTGGCGCTCACCGGCCGCGCGGTGACGCTCGGCATGAACGGCCGTTCGCCCATCGACTTGGCGCAAGGCCCGCCGCCCGGCGCCTGGGTCAGGTTCAGTTCGGTGGGCGCCGTCGAGGTCGCGACCCCGGTCGAGTACGGCACCGCGCTCGAGCTCGCCGATTGGCTGCAGAGCGGCGGGCTGCTCAACACCGGGATCGCGTGCGCCGCGGTCGGGCCGAAGGTCAACGTCGCCGAGCTGAAGGCGACCTGCGGCAGTTCGTCGAATTCGGCGCTGAGTTGGCCCGTCGTCGGGTTGGCCTTCACCCTGCCTTCCTCGCGGACCTGGACGCCGTAGCGGGTCGATTCGGCGTTGAAGAAGATCCGGTACTCGTTGCCGGACTGGGGATCTCGGCTCCTCTGTTCGGCGAGGTAGACGGGACCCTTCAGCGAGCCGGGTGGCAGCTCCGGCGCTTCGATCGCGACGGTGCCGATCTGCGTTTCCGGCGCACAGACCACCGGCGCTTTCGAGTGCAACGGGAAGGCGGCGTCGGGGCAGAACTTGAGACCGGGCGCGGTCGCCGGGTTGAGGCCGACGCCTACCGGCAGGGTCACGTTCGCCGACTTCACGGTCGAGGTGTTGATCTCTTTGGCGTTCAGGTGCTGCGGGATGTTCAGTGAGACTGAGACCGTCGAGGAGGAGTCGGTCGGGCCGGTCGCCTGCGCGGCGACGCTCGGCGCGAAGGGAACCGCGCCGCAGCCCACGATCGGCACCGGCGGCGTGGTCGGCTGCGGCCCGGCGGTGGCGCCCGCCTGACTTTCCAGTTCGAGGATGCTGGTCGAGTTGCCGTTACACGGGCTCGGCAGGGTGAGGAAGGAGCCGCCGCCACCGTTGTAGCCGCCCGCCTGGCCGTTGAACGTAAGCCGGTTCGATTCCAGCGGCGGCACCGCCGCGATGTTGTTGATGTAGAACGTCTCGTGATAGTCACCGGCCCATTCGATCGACGTTTCGAGGTAGACGAACTCGCTGATCAGGCCCAGCGCGCTGGCGTGGAATCCGAAGAGGGCGGGTTCACCTTCGTAGGGGACGAGGTTGTAGACGTTGGCTTCGACCGGGAGGATCGGCAGCAGGCTCGAGACCACTTTGCTCACGCCCAACTGGGAGTCGGCCGGGCAGGCGTCGTTCTGGAAGGCTTCGAGCGAGCACTGTGGAACCGCCTGGGGATTCACGTTCAGCCCGGCGGGAAGTTCCACCTTCACCCGCTTGACCTGGTCACCGCCTTGAACTTTGACCGAGAAGTCGGTGACGCCGTCCGGCGGGTGTCCCGCGGCCTGGGCGAAGAATTCACTCGGTGCGCCGCCGTAGGTGCACCCGGGCGCCGCGCAGGTCCCGGCTTCCCAGTTACCGATTTCGATCGCCGACGCGGAGGTCGTGCCGAAGGCCGCCCCGAGTAGTGCGATCAGCCCCAGGGCTCCGGCGATTCCCACAGCGTTACGTGCACTCCTCCTCATCGCGGCGACCCCCTACCCCTCTCTTTGGCTTTGGAAAACAACGAAGTTCATTGGTGACAGGCGCCGACGCCGAGCGGCAACCTCTTCTTCCCCAGGCGCCTCCCGTTCTGGGCGAGGAAGCTCAGCTTCGAGAAGTACCTGTGCGCGCAGAGGTCACGCGAGTTCTGGATCAGACCCTTCTTGCCGCCCTGCATCGTCAGCGTGAACTTCTCCACCGGGACGTCGGGGATCGGTGAGAAGGTGGTGCGGATGCGGCCGTGCTTCACCGATCTGATCACCCCGTGAAGCTGGATCTCCACCTGCCCGCGCAGGTCGGCGAGCAGGTCAGGCAGCACGTGGTTGGAGGAGACGAGGTAGACCGCCCCCGCGAGCGGGCCGTCGAGCAGCGATGATTCGGCACGGGCGTAGCCATAGATCGAGGCACGCGGACACTCGTGGGCGGCGAGCTGGACCCGCGTGCAGATCGTCTTGATGTGGCCCTGGTCGATCAACTCCGCACGCGGCAGCGTCAGCGTCGCCCGGGCGATGTTGGCGTCGCCCTCGCGCGCGGTGAGCGTCGCCCGCAGCTTCGGGTGGCCCGCCCGGCGCGTTTGCGCCTTGCCGCCGAGGAAGCGGGTGACGAGCTTCGGCCGGAACTTCAGGGCCTGACAGTTCGAGGTCTGGAACGGGACCGACGCGGTGAACGAGCTCCACGCGGCGGGCGAGGTCGGGTCGGCGCCGCCCCCGCTCAGGGTCGCCGCGTTCGACATCGGGCCACAGCTGGTCGGGTTGAGGGTGAATTCCCGCCGGTTCAGTTCGATGGCGATCTGTCGGATGCTCAGTTGCGCGCCGCCGAAGACATCGGGGATCGGATCGCTGATCGCCGTCACCTGCGCCGATTCCGGATCGACCCGCAGGGCCACCCGCACCACGACCGTGCCGAGATCGAACGGCCCGGCCGTGGCGGGGGTGACGACCGCCAGGGAGAGAGGGGCCCCGTGGTAGGGGCCTGCGAGGAAGACCTTGCCGGTGATCGAGAGCGGCGTCGGCCCGGTGCCCGCCGCCACGGTGGCGACGCCGACTTCGCTCTTCGCCGGGCAGCTCGGCTGGGCCACCTGGGCGGCGCCGCTGGTCGTGGCCGCGGCGGCGATCGCGCCCTCCGGGCAATAGGGGACGCCCGCCAGCTTGGCGAGTAATCCGGGCGCCAGGGCGACCGAGGCCGCCTTCAGCTCCTGCTGCCCGTTGCCGCGGGTGATCGCGACGCGCAGCGGGCTGTAGGCGCCGGCCTCGGGGCTCCTCGGCGCGGCGGCGAAGGATGGGGCGAAGGGACGCGTGGCAAGCGTTGCCGCGCAGGTCCCTCCGCCCGGGGTGGCGTGGAGGGAGAAGTTGCCGGTCGGCACCGCGGCGGGATTGCCGGACCACGGGAGCATCCGGGCGCTGCTCGTGTTCGGGCCGCAGGTGGGCGGGCTGCTCAGCACCGCCCGTTGGCCGCCGACGAAGTCGAGGGTGAAGCTGGTGAACGGGACCTGCGGGACGTCGGTGATCTTCGTCGTCAATCGCCCGGTCACCGGGTCGGCGAAGACGTGCCCGACCAGCCGCACGTCGATCCCGTACCGGGCCGATGCGGCGTCGATGAAGATCCGGTACTCGTTGCCCGAGGTGGGGTCGCTCGATGCCTGCCTGCCGAGGAAGACGCCGCCTTCGAGGTCACCTTCCGGCAGCGCCGCGGCGGTGATCGTGGCGGTGCCGATCCGCGACCCGGCCGGGCAGGCGATCGGCGCCGTCGAGTGGAGGACGAACTGGTAGTCGTCGCAGGTCTGCAGGTGGTTCGGGTCGGCGGCGGCCGAGGGGTTGATCCCGATTCCTGCCGGCAGCCTCACCTGCGCTTCGGTGGTCGTGGAGTCGTCCTGACCGGCCGCGCTCCGGAGATGAGGGACGGTGACCGTGACCTGGGCGGCGGCGGGTGAGTTGGTTTCGTCGGTCCCCGGCGCGACCGCGAGACCCGGCGCGTAGGGAATCGTGGCGCAGCTCTTCGGCGAGGTGCCGGGGGGGATCGGCGACTCGAGGGCCGGTTCGGCGCCCCGGGGAAATTGATAGCCGGGCCGTTCCTCTTCGGCGTAGGAGGCGGCGCGAAGGAAGGTCGAATAGGCGCTGCCCGACTGCGTGAACGCCTCACCCATGCACGTACTCGGCGTGGTCAGGAAGGTGCCGTCGCCCGCGCGGCCTTCGAAGACGAGCCGGTTGCGGAGGATCAGGCCTTCGAGCCCGACCGGCAGCGCCTTCGGGACGTGGATGGTGAAGCCCTCGTGATAATCGCCGGCGGAGGCGATGTCGCCTTCGAGGAAGATTTCGTTGCCCAGCAGTTCGAAGCCGAAGCGCGCCGCTTCGCCTTCCTTGGGCGTGACGTTGTAGACGACGGCTTCGGTGAGGCCCGTGAACGGCGGCAGCGCGACGCCGAGCAGCGCGGCTTCCACCTTGCTGACGCCGACTTTCGATGCCGCCGGACAGCTCGCCGCCGACCCTTCGAAGGTCGCGAGATCGCAGCGCTCGGTCGCGCCCGGGTTGACGCTCAGGCCGACCGGGAGGTCCACCCGCACGTCCTTCAGTTCGCCGACCGGCATCTTCAGCAGTTCGAACGGGCCGAGCGACGTGGTCGTGTGCTTGACGATGAACTGCGTGAAGGCCCGGTTCGGGTGGGCGGCGGCGGTTTCGAAGAACTGGCCCGGGGTGGCGACGGAGCATTCCGTCGGGACTTCCGGCGGTTCGGCGGTGCAGGTGCCGGCCTGCCAGCCGGAGTCGATTTCGGGGTTATGCGGGTCGAACGGTTCGCTGATGATTTCCGCGGTGTCGGCGCGGGCGACCGACGGGATCGCGGCGCCACCGGCAACGGCACCGAGGGCGACCCCGACGCCGACCAGGGAACAGGCGATCCACGCGTCGCCCAACGACGCCTCTCTCCTCCAACGGGCCATCCCATCGCGATCCTACCCGAAATTAGGGACGCGAATCAATATTTTTTGGTAATCTCGTCTCCGATGTCGAGGCCTGAACGGGTCGGTGGACCTTCCGTCAAATCGGGGTAGAGACCAGTTGGACAATGGCAACGGAAATGGAAACGGGGTCGTCAATTTGAACGGCAAAGCGTCCTCCAACGGCAACGCGGAGGGGAGTCCGTCGAGCAGCAGATCGATCCCGGTGGACTGGGAGATGCTGGCGCGGGCGACCGCCCACCCGCTGCGGGTCTCGATCCTTGAAATCCTCGGGATCGACGGCGGCCGCGTCCTCTCCCCCAGCGACCTCAGTCAGGAGCTGCAGATCCCGCTCAGCAACACGAACTACCACGTGACCGAGCTGGCGAAGGCAGGCCTGATCGTGCTGGTGCGACAGCGCGCGGTGCGCGGCGCGACCGAGCACTTCTACACGCTTCCTGAGGCTCTATCCAAGGTCGAGGCCGAGGGCGCGACCGCGGGTGACCCCGCCCACGTCTGAGCCGTCGAGGCCGATCTCCTCGACCCGCACGTCCATCTTCGTCTTCGCCAGCCGGCGGACGAGGAGGAAGATGACGGCGGCCAGGATCAGGCTGACGCCGCCGGCGCCGATGCCGAGGCCGCCCCGGGCGTGGTCGACCGCGACCCAGTCGGCGACCGAGGCGCCGAGCGGGCGGGTCAGCACGTAGGCCGCCCAGAAGGCGAGCACCTCGTTCATGCCGAACCAGTGATAGCCGATGAACGGGATCGCGATCAGCGCGGTGAATAGGAGGATCGAGCCGAAGTAGCCGAGGTTGAGGCTCATCGCGGTCATGTCGCCGGCGGCGGTGCCGAGGGCGAAAGTCGCGAGGACGGTGGCCCAGTAGAAGGCCTCGCGGCGCCGGGTGCGGATCGAGTGGATCGAGAGGGTGCCCTCGCTACGGTGCCAGACGGTGAAGATGATCGCGAGGACGGCGGAGTAGAAGATCGTCGAGGCGAGGTAGGGGATGCCGAAGCCGACGTGGAGCGCGTCGGCGGCCGAGGTGCCGAAGATCGCGACCATCACGACCACACCCCAGTAGGTCCAGGCTTCATAACGGTCGGCGCGGAACTGGCGGCGCAGGGCCCAGATCAACACGACCAACATCAGCGGAACGGCAATCACCGGACCAAGGAAGCCGTTCATCCAATCGGACGTGGTCTCCCCCATGGCGGTCGTCGCCACCTTCGTGAGCCAGAAGAACGCGATGATCTCGGGAACCTTGGTGAGCATCGTCCCCGAGAGCGATCGTCTGGTGCGGGGATTCAGGGAGAAGGGAGTGGTCGACATGGCGCGGCAACCTATGGACGACCACTTAACCGAGGGTGAGAGCGGTTAAGGGTGGGATGAGAGGCGGGGCACGGAGGCCGTCCATGGGACGAACCCCCGCGCAGGACCGGAAGGCCCCGGACGCCCGCTGAGTTGAGGGCGTCCTGGCGCCCTCAACTCAGCGGGCGAGGGGTCGGGCCGTGACGGAACACGCACGAATGCGCCGGAGGCTCGATGCCTCGATGCGCCTCGCCTGACCCTCACACCTTCGTCCCGTGACACGGTCCTCCCCGCGCCCTCCCCCTCCCGGCGCGGCGGCCGCCGGGAGGTCACAGCCTGCCAGGACCTCCCGACGGCCGCCGGGGCGCCGGCTCTCCCCGGCGCCACGCCCCGAGGCGTCGGCGCGCCCGCGCGCGGGCCTCTGCCCCCGTCCCGCGGTCGTCCTTTGGCCCGGTGGACGGGCCAAAAGGGCGACCGCGGGCCCGGCACCCGCCGCCCCGGCCTTTCGGCCCATCAACGGGGGGATCGGTATCCGCTGGGGTCTATGGCAGTGGCCCGCCGGCGAGGGCCACGACCGTGCCGATCGCACCTGCGGTCAGGAGGACCTGGACGACGCCACGGCGGGCGAGTAGCAGGGCGAGGGCGGCCGCGGCGAGGACGAGGAACTGCCAGGTCTCGGTGAGGGCGCCGGCGAGGGGGATGGCGGAGCCGAGGATGGCGCCGATCGCCGCCGGGCCGGCCCCGGCGAGGAAGCCGCGGGCGTGCTGGTTGCCGCGGAGGCGCTCGAAGCGCCCGCCGCCGAGGAGGATGAAGGAGAACGACGGGAGGAAGGCGACGAGGGCGGCGAGCAGGCCGCCGGCGAGCCCGTAGGCGCCGAAGCCGACCGCGGCGACCGTCGCCACGACCGGGCCCGGCGTGACCTGGCCGAGCGCCACCGCGTTGAGAAATTCGGCGTTGCTCATCCAGTGGTAGGTGTTGACGGCATCGCCCTGCATCAGCGGGATGATCACGAAGCCACCACCGAAGGACAGGGCCCCGACCTTGAGCGAGGTCCAGATCAGGTCGCCGACGCTTCCGGTGGCGACGGCGGCGAACGGGGCGAGGGGCACGACGTCACGCCAACCCCCGGCGAGCGCCGCCTTCGGCACGACCAGAAGCGGCGCGAACAGCGACGGCACTCCGCCCTCCCCCGCCGTGGCGCGCCGGACCAGGAGCTCGACGATGCCGCAGCCGAGCAGAACGAGGACGAGCCAGGGGCCGATGGTCGCCGCCGCGACCCCGCCCGCCGCGACGTAGGCGCCCCAGCGGAGGCGGGAGCCGCCGCCGCTGCGGGCGCGGTCGAGGCTCGGGCGCAGGAGGTCGATCCCCGCCCGCACGGCGACCGCGGCTACCGCCGCCCCGGCACCGGCACCGGCACCGCGGATCCAGTCGGGCGGCGAGCCGGAGAGGAAGACCAGCGAAAGCGCGAGGATCAGCACGACCGCCGGGGCGATGAAGCCGACCCCGCCGACGATCGCCCCGGGCCAACCCGCCACCCGGTGCGCGCAGAAGATCGCCAGCTGGGTCGACGACGGCCCGGGCAGGAGCGAGCAGGCGGCGTTGGCGTCCTCGAATTCGTGATGGTCCATCCACCCTTCGCGGTCGACGACCAGCCTGCGCAGCAGGGAGATGTGGGCAGGCGGGCCGCCGAACCCGGTGACGCCGATCCGCGTCCACTCGCGGGCGACGCCGGCCAGCGGCGCCTCGGCCGGAGGCGCCGCCGTATCAGTCATCGAGCACCTCCTCGGCCAGTTCGCGCAGTGCCCCGCGCATCCGCGCCAGCGCGTCACGCCCGTCGCCGGTGATCTTGTAGACGCGCCGCGAGTGTCCCTCCTCGACCACCTTGCGCGAGGTCAGCAGCCCCTCGGCCTCGAGCCGGTGCAGGGTCGGGTAGAGCGTCCCCGGGCTGATGTCATAGCCGTGCTCGGCGAGCTCCTTCGACATCCAGGCACCGTGGATCTCCGCCTCGGCGGCGTGGTGGAGGATGTGGAGGTCGACGGCGCCCCGCAGGAACTCGCGCATCGCCATATCGTGAACCGATATCGGCCCGCGATGTTGCCGTTTGGATAACGGGCCTAGGAGAACGGGAGCGGTTCGCGGAAGGCGCGGTCCGCGGCGGCCGCGGTGAGGTGGCCGTTGACGACGAGCTGGTCGAGCACATGGCGCTGACGGAGGCGGGCGACCTGCGGGTGGACGAGGGGGTCGTAGGCGCTCGGCGCCTGCGGCAGGCCGGCAAGCATCGCCGCCTCGCCCCAGGTGAGCCGGCGCGGCGAGACGCCGAAGTAGCCCTCCGCGGCGGCATAGTCGCCCCAGTAGCCGTTGCCGTAGTAGACCGAGTTCAGGTACATGTTGAGGACCTGTTCGTGGGAATAGGCCAGCGACAGCTTGACCCCCATGCCGATCTCTTCGAGCGTCCCCCACACCCCGCCCCCGTGCGGATAGAGCCGCTTGGCGAGCTGCTGGGAGATGGTGCTGCCGCCCGGGTCTTCGCTGGTCCCGAGGGTCGCGAGCGCGGCGCGCCCCGCCCCGGCCGCCACGTCGAAGGCCGGGTTGGCGTAGAAGTTCTCGTCCTCGGTCGAGACCACCGCGTCCCCCAGTCGCAGCGGCGGCGGCGCGGGCAGCGGGTGGCCGCCCTCCCCCGCGAGCAGGGTCGCGACCCTCGCTTCGGCGTCACCGACGCCGGGCAGCGTCAGCAGGTAGACCGTACTCCCGACGATCGGCACCAGCAACACGGCGAGGATCGCGACGACCACGCGCAGAAGCCATCGACGGCGCGTCGAGGAGCGCCTGGCCTGACCACCGGCTCCGGCGGGAGCGGCCTCCTCACGCCGATCGGGCCGCAATCGATGCAGGACGCCCGCCGCCCCGGGGTGGCGGGCGCCAACCCCGCTGGTGCCATGCCCGCTGCCGGACATGGCGCTAGGCGTCGCGGCTGTGGCAGAACCGCGGCGACCTCGAGGTGACGCCGGCGAGCTCGATCATCGCCGCCCAAACCTAGGCCCACCCCGTTAACGGCAGGTGAGAGGCGGTGGCGGCGCTCAGGTCGCCGCCACCGCCTCGGTCGGCAGGCCCAGCTGGGCGACCCGCCGCGGGAGATCGACATGCAGCCAGTGCGAGAGGTGCACCGGCGGCGTCTCCAGGATGATCCCGGTGTAGGCACCGGCGTCGAGCTCGGCGACGATGTCGTCGTAGGCATTCGGGCTCTCCGCCACCCGTCCGGTGATCTCGCCGCCGGCCGCTTCCCGCAGCGGCGGCAGCGCCTCGGCGAGGAGGGCATCGCCGTCGACCCCGGCCGGATCGCCGCGGTCGAAGCCGAGGTGATCGGGGTTGGGGACGAGGACGCGGAACTCCGCCGGACCGACCGCGGCCCGGCGCCGCACGGCATCGATCAGCGACTCGGTCGGCGCCACCTTGTTCAGCACGACGAGCACAGCGGGGCCGGTGCCGGGGGGAGCGGCGACCGGCCCGCTGCGGATCACGTCCCGCTTGGAGATCGCCAGGTAGACGACCAGCACCAGGATCGTGCTGAGGAAGAGGATCGAGGTCATGGTGGTGCCGAGGCCGAGCCCGCCTTCGACCCGCGGCGAGGCGAGGTAGTCGCCGATCGACGCGCCCAGCGGCCGGGTGAGGATGTAGGCGAGCCAGAAGGAGAGGATCGCGTTCATCTTCAGGACGAAGTGGAGGAAGGCGATGATCGCGATCCCGCCGGCGAAGATTCCGACCGTCGGCAGGTACCCGAGGGCGAGCTTCTCGGAGAGGAGGTCACCGGCGGAGGTGCCGAGGGCGAAGGTGAAGAGGATCGTCAACCAGTAGAACGCCTCGCGCTTGGTGGTGACGATGGTGTGGACTGACAGGGTGCGCTCGCTCGCGTACCAGGCGGCGAACACACCGATCAGGCAGGCGCTGAAGGCGATCGTCGTCGTTTCCAGCGTCACCCCGTAGTTTTCGACGAGGTTGTCGCTGACCAACGTGCCGACCACGCTTACCAGCACCACCGCCAACCAGTAGATAGCGGGGACGTAGCGGCGTACTCGGAACTGGGCGACGATCACCGCGATCAGGACCGCGCCCATGATGTAAGAGGTGTTGGTCAGGCCGAGCCCGAGATTTTCGTTCAGGTTGTCGGCAAAGGTCTCGCCCACCGTGGTGCAAAGCACCTTGATCACCCAGAAGTAGACAGTGATCTCGGGGACCTTGTTGAGCATGCGGCGCCCGTAGCTGGGGACCGTCGGGCTGGTGAGTGCCTGAGCTGAGTTCATGCGCGGCACTGTGGGGAACGGTCCTGAAAACGAGGTGAGAGACCCATCGGACGGCCTGCCATCTGTGGGGACGGGACGGCGACGGCCCCAGCGGCGACGCGAAATCCTCACGCAACCTTCATCTTCTCGCGCAAAGGTGCGGGGCGATGGCCACGGTCACTGCTCCGCCGCCGCCCCCTACCCGGCGGCGCCCACCTCCGCCGAGTCTGCCGATCTGGAGGCGGGTCAGGCGCATAGTGACCGTGGCCTGCATCTTCTGTCTCGCGCTGGCGGCGCTCTCGTGGGTGCCGGCGGTGACCGGCAGTCGCAACCTGAGCATCACGGTGGCCAGCGTCGAGTGGTTGCGCAGCCATGGCGGCAACCCGATCGTCTCGGAAATCGAGAACTTCTACTACCAGCTGAAAGAACCGGGGAAGGGCGGCCCGCCGCTGAAGTCCCTGCCCCACGTCGGCGTCGCCGCGGCCGGCGGGAGCTCCGAATCGGAAGGCTCGGAAGGCGGCGAATCCCAGGTCGCCTACTCGCCGCCGAACGTCAATCCGCTGATCCACCCGAAGCTCCCCGGCGAGGGCGTCTGGGAGAAGGCGGGCGCCAAGGTCGGACCACGGCCGCCGGTCCTCCTCACCACCTTCCGCAGCGATCCCGAATACCCGCAGTTCGTCGCCGGGGTCGCCTGGATCGACCACACCCAGACCGAACTCGCCTACGTCCCCGGGCTGGCCGAGCCACCCGAACCGCTGGAAGACCGTGGCAACGGTGAAGTACCGCCGAACCTGCGCAAACGGCTCGTCGCCACCTTCAACGGCGGCTTCCCGCTCGAAACCTCGAACGCGGGGCTGATCTACCGGGGGAAGGTGAAGGAAACTATGGTGAACGGGATCGCCACGGTCGTCCGCTATCGCGACGGCCGCATCGACATCGTCAAATGGAACCAAGGCCCGGGCGCGCCGAAGAACGTGTGGTTCGCGAAGCAGAATCTCCCGCCGATCATCTACGAAGGCAAGCTGAACCCGAACCTCAGCGACGGTCCCGAATGGGGTGAAACCGTGAACAACGCGACGCGGGTGTGGCGCTCCGGGCTCGGCATCGACGCACACGGGAACCTGATGTACGCGGCGGCGAACTATCAGACGGTCGAATCGCTGGCCAAGGTGCTCCAGCGGGCGGGCGCGGTGCGGGCGATCGAGCTCGACATCAACGAAGACTGGACCAGCTTCATCAGCTACCGCCATCCCGGCGCGCTCGATCCGAGCAACCTGCTGCCGGAAATGTACCGTTCGCCGGAACGCTATCTGACCCCGGACGAACGGGACTTCTTCGCCATCTACCTGAAACCGGGGCAGCCCTGGTGAGGGTGCCGCGGAACGTGTCCCCCGCCGCCGCACGGCGCCGGGCCCTTCTCGTCGACGTGGTGCTCGGGGTGTCGATCGCGATCCTCGCGACTATCGTCGCCGCCGGGATCGGGGTGGTCGGCTTCTTCAGCCTGATCTGCGCGCTGGTGCTGGTGCCCTGGTACCTGCTCGAAGGGCGAATCCGACGATCCAGACAGCGCCCGCGTAGATCAGCACGGCCAGGACAGTCGCGGCGCTGACCACCATTCCGGCGGCGGTCGCGGTGACGATCGTCGTGCTGCCGCCGAGGGCGGCCACCATCGACGCCGGACCGGTGCCGACACCCAGCGGCAAGAGCCCCACCGCGCCCATCGTGAAGAGGACCAGGCAGACGTGGGCCGGGTCGGTCGGGAGGTCGAACCCCGCCATCACGATCAGCGTCCGCAGGAACGCCATCGCGGTGAAGCCGGCGACGATCAGGGCGAGGCGGTTGCGCAGGCGCGGGTCGGCGAGCACCCCGAGCCCAGCGGCCAGCCGGTGATCTTCGAAGCGGTCATGCAGCACGCGCAGCAAGGCGAGGACCGTCAGCGCCCCGCCGAGCATCGCCCAGGGCGCCCAGCCGGGAATCAGCCCCACGGCGGTCGATCCGATCGCCGCCAGCACCGCCGAGGCGCAAACCTCGAAGAGCACGATCGGCGCGTCACCGAGGGCGATCCGCGCGACTGCCGGACAGTCCTCGCCGGCGAAGCGCCGCAGCAGCGCCACCCGGGTCGGCAGCGCCGCCTGCCCCTGGAGCGTTCCGGCGAGGAAGGCGCCGGCGTTCGCCGCGTGCACCTCCTGCGCGCCGACGCTCCCGCCGCCCGCCGCGCGGAGCACCGTGCGCCACGCCTCGGTCCGCAGCACCAGCGTCAGGAGGTGTGCAGCGATCGCGGCGGCAAACACCCACGGAGGCACCGCCACCAATGCCGCCCCGAGCGCCGCCCCCCGCGTCGCGATCAGATACCCGACCAGCCCCACCGCACCGACCGGCACCAGCGCCGAGAACGCCCGGCGAAGAACGGGCCGGGTCGCCGTGCGAAGGACGGTCCTGGGGGCGGTCATCTATCACCGATCTTGCGACCGTCACCTTGGCGCCAGATGAGACCAGCGTGAGGGGTCTCTCATCTGGCGCCGGGGTGCACCGGGCGCCGAGGCGCACCCCGTCCGGGACCGGGGCCCCGGACGTCCGCTGAGTTGAGGGCGCCCTGGCGCCCTCAACTCAGGGGACGAAGGGTCGGGCCGTGACGGAACACGCACGAAGGCGCCTGAACGTCACGGAAGGCAGGAGGCTCAACGCTCCGTGGGCCTTCCGTGACCCCCCGCCCCCGACAGGAGAGTCGAGACCTGTGCGCTTCACCCCGACCGACGCCCGGAGGCGTCGGTCGGTCGGGGCGAGGCCTGCGGTCGCCCCGCGCCCCCGTCCAGCGGGCCAAGGGACGGCCGCACGCCTCGCCCCGCCGGCCTTCCGTCACACGCCCCCGTTGATGGGCCGAAAACTCAAGCGGAGCTTGAGTTTTCGGCCCATCAACACCGAGTGGCGCGGTGGGTGCGGGTGGCGGCGATCGTGGCGGGGACGACCAGGGCGGCCATCGCCAGTAGCTGGATCACCAGGGAGGCCCGTACGTCGGGGTTGCCGAGAGGGCCGTTCGGGGCCGCGGCGAGGTTGGTGGCGGCGACGACCAGGGCGACCAGGTAGGCCAAGGTCAGCAGGGCGATCCCGGCCATCGCTGCGACGACGATGCTCGCGCAGGCGGCCGCAAGGCGGAGCGCCCCCGGCGGCACGGTGATCGCGAAAAGTCCGCGGCGGGCCGCGCGGGCGCACCCCACGCCGCAGGCGAGGGCAACCAGGGTCCAGGCGGTGAGGATCAGTGCGTCCACGGGGCCGGAGCGGTTCGGTGCGACCCCGGCAATCAGGGCGAGGGCCGCGGTCGCACCGACGAAGGCCACGACCGAGCCGCAGACGAGCAGGGTGGCGCGGCGGACCTCGGGACGGGTCCGGGCCTGGCGGAGCGCGGCGAGGACCAGCGGCGCCGCGCCAATCGCCACGGCCAACGAGCCGACGACGGCGAGGAGCTCGATGCCGATGCGGGCAAGCCCAAGCACTTCCGGCGCCCCCGACCTGCCTTCGAGGAGCGGCCCCTCGGACGTCTTCGCCAACGCGAGCCCGGCGAGCGCGAAGAGGACCCAGCAGAGCAGGACCGCGCTGATCCCGAGCCTGGCCCGGTCCTCGCGGCGCAGCTCGCCGGCGACCGCCGGCGTGGGCCGTAGGTGGGCACGCAGGGCACCGCGGACGAGGTCGGCGACGGCGCGCGGCGACGCGCCCTGGTCCTCGAGCAGAGCCGCCATCTCGGCGCCATAGCGACGCCGGTAGGCCAGCGGGTAGAGCGCCAGGGCGAGGCGCGCCAACCGCGCGCTCACGAGGTCGCCCCCAGGGCGCGCAGCCGCTTCATCCCGGCGTCGACGACGCGGTCGAGCATCCGGAGCTGTTCGGCGAGCGCCGCCGAGCCGGCGGCGGTGATCTTGTACGGGCGACGGCGATCCTCGCTCGGCAGCGCCTCGATCAGATCGCGACCCTCGAGCCGCGAGAGGGCCCCGTAGAGGGTGCCCGGGCCGAGCTTCACACCGGCCACTTCCTCAACGTCCTGGGTGATCGCGTAACCATGCTTCGGCCCGTCGGCAAGGCTGGCGAGGACGAGGAGTCCAGGGTCGGTAGATCGCTCGCTGATGTATCGCATTACGTAATAGTAGCAACCACCCGTACGCCTCGATTAAGGCTCGCTGAGAGTGACATCTCTGCTACATCTGCCGCACCAGAATCGGCGTACCATTTGTCGCGTGAACTCACGGAGGGCCTTCGATTGGCGATGGGCCTGGGGACTCCTCGGGATCCTCCTTTGCCTCGCCGGCCTGGCGCAGATCGAACCGGAGACGGCGGAAGCGGTCAACACGATGATCGGCATCGGCGCGCTCGGGTGCGTCCTCTGGGCGATCTGGCAGCTGATGCAGCACGACCAGTAGCCGGCCGGCGAACGGCACCGCTCTCGGCGTCTTTTTAGTCGCCACAAAGGGGCGCTGAAGAATGCGCGCCTACGGTTCCGCTCATGTGCAGGACCGATCACTACGAGCTGGTCTTGGCGGCGATGGTGGCCGAGGCGAGGATCCCGGCCGCGGCCGGACCGGCCGGCCCCGTGGTGGCGGTGGCGCCTACCTTCTTGACTTGGGAGCGGCTCCCCGCAGTGACCAACGCAGCGCGGCGAGGGCGACCAGCGGCGCGAGCCACCAGGCGGAGAGGCCGAGAGCCGCGACGATCGCGGTGAGGCCGATCGCGGCGACCGCGGCGAGCGCCAGCCGCCAGTCGTCGCCGACGACGAAGTCCCAGACCGCAAGCGCGACCCGGCGGATCATCGCGGCGCCCCCGCGGTCCCGCCGACGATCAAGCCAGGACCTCGGCCCGCGGTCACGCCGAGACCTCGACCCCGGAGTCGCCGCCGGCGGCGCGCGAGCGGACCTCGGCGACCATCGCCAGCGCCGCGAGCCCGACGACGACGACCAGCGGCACGAGCGAGGCGTCCCCCCCGGGCCAATCGGCGCCGGCGCCCTCGGCGCCCCAGAAGACCCCGAAGCTCGTCAACATGACGCCGACCACGAACTTCATCCCGTTCTCGGGCACCCGTGCAAGCGGCGCGCGCAGCGCCAGGCCGGCGGCGAGGACCGCCACGATCGCCGCCGTGGCGGCAACGGCCGCGAGCCCCACGTCGTGCTGGTTGGCGCCGAAGGTGAGCACGATGAAGGCGACCTCGAGCCCCTCCAACAACACCGCTTTGAAGGAGATCGCGAAGGCATAGCCGTCGAAGCCCTCGGCCACCGGCACGGCGGCGGCCTCTTCCTCCTCCGCGCGGAAGATCGCCTCCTCGTCGTGCTTGTCCTTCGCCCCGGCGGCGCGGAGGATCGCCTTGCGCAGCCACTGCAGGCCGAAGGTGAGGAGCAGGCCGCCGACGACGACCCGCAGGACGCCGAGCGGCAACGCGGTGAGCGCCGGGCCGAGCGCCGCAACGAGCACCGCCAGGAGCAGCGCCCCGGCTCCCACCCCGCCCAACGCCGAGGGCCAGCGCCGCGTCGTCCCCACCGCGAGGACGATCGTGAACGCCTCGACCGCCTCGACCGCGCAGGCGAGGAAGACGGAGACCGCGAGGCTGAGCTCCGCCCCGGTCACGGCACCGCCCGCACGGTGATGAGCGCGGCGGCGATCATCCGTCGCCCTCCCGGGCGGCGGGCGAGAGCGGGATGACCAGCCAGGCGTCGGCCCCGCCGTCGGGTCGGTTGGCGGCGTGGGCGCTGCCGCCGTGGGCCTCGGCGACGGTGGCGACGATCGCCAGCCCGAGGCCGCTGCCGCCATCACGGACCCCGGGCGCGCGACTGAAGCGCTCGAAGGCGCGCGGGAGGAACTCGGGCGGGAATCCCCGGCCCTCGTCGGTGACGTGGACCTCGGCGGTCCCGTCGGTGCGACGAGCGGAGAGCGTGATCGTCCCGGCGCCATAACGCAGCGCGTTGTCGACCAGGGTCCCGATCGCCTGGTCGAGGCGCAGCCAATCGGCGCGCAGCTCGAGCTCGCCGCCGTCGCCCGCCTCGATCCGCCGTCCCGCTTCGGCAGCGCGCCGGGCGAAGCGGCGCTCGACCGTCTCGAAGGTGTCACCGATGCGCACCGTCTCGAGCCGCAGCGGCAACTCGCCGCGCTCGGTCTGGGCGATCGTGAGCAGGTCCTCGGAGAGCTGCGTCAGGCGGTCGGTCTCCTCGGCGGCGGAGGCGAGGGCGGCACGCAGTTCGTCCGGACTGCGACCCTGGGCCAGCGCCAGGTCGAGCTCGGCGCGGAGGATCGCCAGCGGCGTGCGCAGCTCGTGGCTGGCATCGGCGACGAAGGCGCGCTCGCGCTCCATCGCGTCGCCGATCCGGGCGAGCATCTCGTTCAGCGTCTCCCCCAGCCGCGCGACCTCGTCGCGGGTGGCGGGGACCGGCAGGCGCTCGTCCGGGGCGGCGGTGGAGATCTCCTCGGCCCGGGCGCGCATCGCCTCGACCGGGCGCAGCGCCGCGGCGGCGACCCAGTACCCGGCGGCCGAGGCGAGGATCAGAGCCGCCGGCAGCGCGACCAGCAGCAGTTGCTCGAGATCGACGAGCGACTCGTCGCGGGACTCGGTCGAGGTGCCGACGACGACGATCCGCTCACCCGCCGGGGCCTGCACCGGGGCGGCGAGCAGGCGCACGCCCCCCTCGCTGTCACCGCCCGGAAGCGAACCGCGGTTGACGAAGATCGGACCCGCGGCGGCAGCCTTCAACTGGGCCGGATCGAGCAGGTCTTCATTGCCGATCGCCTGCGAGGAGTCGAGGACCCTGCCGCTCGGGTCGAGCACCTCGGCGAAGCTGTCGGTCTTGCCGACCAGGTGCTGCTGGTGGGCGGCGAGGGTGGTGTTCTCCTGGCGCACCACGGCAGCGAGTTCGTCGGCGCGCGAGCGCAGCCCGGCGTCGACCGCCGTGTCGACATCGTGGCGGAACTGGAGGTAGACGAAGAAGCCCGTCCCGCCCAGGACCACGGCGATCACCGCGGCGAAGACGAGGGTGAGCCGCAGTCGGATCGAGAGGCGGCTCAGCGGCCTCCGTCCTTCCGCAGCCGGTAGCCGGCGCCGCGCACGGTCTCGATCGAGACCACGTCGAAGGGCACGTCGATCTTGCGGCGGAGATAGCGGATGTAGACCTCGACCACATTGGAGCGGTGCTCGAAGTCGTACTCCCAGGCCTGTTCGAGGAGCTGGGATCGCGAGAGGACGTAGCCGGCGTGGCGCATGAAGGTCTCCATCAGAGTGAACTCCTTGGAGGACAGATCGATCTCCGTGTCGCCGCGCCAGACCTGGCGGGTGCCGGGATCGAGGCGGAGATCGCCCACTTCGATCACCGGCGGACGCTCGACCGTGCCTCGGCGGACCAGCGCGCGGAGCCGCGCCAGGAGCTCGGCGAAGGCGAACGGCTTGACCATGTAGTCGTCGGCGCCGCCGTCGAGGCCGACCACCCGGTCGTCGAGCGAGCCGCGCGCCGTCAGCATCAGGACCGGCGCCCAGACCCCGTCGCGGCGCAACCGCCGGCAGGTCTCGAATCCGTCGATCCCGGGCAGCATCACGTCGAGCACCACCGCGTCGTAGTCGGTGGAGCCGGCCATCAGCAGCGCCCGCTCACCCTCTTCCGCCACGTCGACAGCGAGCCCTTCCTCACTCAGCCCGCGTCGCAGCAGCGCCGCCATCTTCATCTCGTCCTCGACGACCAAAACTCGCATGCTCCGAGGATCTTCCTCCAAGATGAATGGAAGATGAGAGATAGCTGGGGAAGAATTTTCCGGCCCCCGGATCGATAACCTCGGCGCCGCCGGTTCTCATCTTTTCTTAAGAAACGCCCGCAACGGTGGAAATCATGCTCATCCGCGCCTCCGTCACCGACTTCATCCTCAATCCGATCGTCAACGCCGCCACCGAATTCATCAGCTCGGCCGGGCTCCCTGCCGTTTTCGTGCTGATGACGCTGGAGTCGGCGTGCCTACCCGTCCCCAGCGAGGCAATCATGCTGTTCGCCGGCTTCGCCGTGTCGAAAGGGGAACTGACGCTTTTCGGGATCGTGGCGGCCGGCGTCCTCGGCAACCTGGTCGGGTCGTTGATCGGTTACGCGATCGGCTATTACGGGCGCATCGACCTGCTCGAACGCCACCGCGTCTTCCACATCAACCCGGAGTGGCTACGGCGGACCGAGGGCTGGTTCGAGCGCTACGGCGACGCGACGGTCTTCTTCTCCCGCATGCTGCCGATCGTCCGCACCTTCGTCTCCCTCCCCGCCGGCGTGGCCAAAATGCCGCTCGGCCGCTTCTCCCTCCTCACCACGCTCGGCTCGATCCCCTGGGTCCTCGCCCTCGCCCTGATCGGCGAACAGGTGGGCGACAACTGGGAAAGCTGGCGCCACAAACTCGGCTACATCGATTACCTGGTCGCCGCGGCGATCGTGATCGGCATCGGCTGGTGGATCGTGCGCCGCCGGCGCGACGAAGACAGCGCGACCCCCGCGTAGACGGTCAGTCCCAGGCCATCACGCGGTGGCCCGCCTGTCGATGGGGAAGCTGACGCCCCGTCGGGAAGAGGAGGTCACAGAGAGGACCGTGTCGCGGGACGAAGGCGTGAGGGTCCGTTACCCGGTGGGGGGCGCATCCGCCTGCGGTATTCGAAGGTTCGGTCATGCCGAACCTTCGAATACCGAACCCTCGCGTGGCCCACCGCAGGGCGTCGGTCACGGAAGGCGCACCGAAGGGTCGGCTCTCCTGTCTTGCGTGAGTCTTCCGGCGCCCTTACGTGTGTCCCGTCACGACCTGATCCCTCGCGCGCTGAGTTGAGCCGCCCAGGACCGGCTCACCTCAGCGCGCGTCCGAGGGCTCGGGGGCCGCCGGGGACCTCGCCCGGGCCCGTGCCGCCCCCGTCCCTTGCCCCTACTTGGGAGGAAGCGTGGCGACGAAGGCGAGGGCGCGGGTGACCCAGGCGTCGAGGTTGCCTTCGCTGTCGAGAGCGTCGGGGGCGACGAAGACCCAGCCGGGCATGCGGCGTCCCGCGGACTCCATCGGCTCGACCCCCGGTTGCGACTCGACCTCCTCGGCATCGCCCGGGTCGGTGCGCACCAAGAGGCCGCCGCGGCGGGAGGCGGCGACGGCGAGGTTGCCGTCGACCATGAAGCCGAGCCCGCCGAACATCCGCTTCTCGACCACCTCGGCGTCGAGCGCGGCGAGGCGCTCGCGGACTTCCTCGGCAAGCCGCTCGTCGTAGGCCATCAGGGAGCCTCGGCATTGCGGGCGGAGCGGCCGACGAGGTCGCCGATCGCGACGCAATCGGGACCGAGGTCGTAACCGACGGCGCCTGCCTTTACCTGTGCCGCCGCGGCGGTGAGCTCGGCAACGTTCCTGGCTTCCTCCGCGGAGCCTTTCGCCGGCGGCCCCTGGGCGACGTCGCTGGTGTAGTTGGCGGCGGCGGTGAGGCCGGTCGAGAAGCGTTCGAGGGCGATGTCGGGGGCGGTCGGCGCGACCAGCGACTGGAGGCGCCCGCGCATCGTCTCGATCACCCCGAGGTAGCCGCGGGCGAGCTCGGCACGATCCTTTTCCGCGGCCGCGGGCGCTCCGTCCATCGCCTGCCCGCAGTACCCCGCGACCTCGGCGCGGAAGGCGGCCGGCGACGGCGGCTGCGGGGCCGGGCTGCCCTGGTTGAAGATGCCGGAGACCGCCAGGCTCGAGCCGATCACCACCAGGATCAGGACCGCGATCGTGACGTAGGGGCCGATCGAGCGCTTCTGGCTCGGCGGGCGCGCGGCGGCCGCCGCGCGTTCCGCCTCCCGCAGCACCTCGACGGAGCCGAGCGGGACCTCGGCGCGGGCGCCCGGCGCGGGCCGGAGGTCGTCGGGACGGTCGTCCATAACGGTAATCGTGCCGTGCCGCGGCCCTCGACGCGTCACGCCCGGCGCGCGGGCAGGCCCGGCAGGCCCGGCAGGCGGCGGAATCGTCGCCGAAGGCCGGGGCTGGCGTCCAGGCCGGTCCGGGGAGGTCCGCCGCTCCCGCGCGACGGACTCCCGCTGCCGCTCCCCCGCAGGCGGCCATGGCCCTAGGCCGGAGCGGCCTCCGGGTCAGGGCGCACGATCACCGTGTCGGCGACCTTGATGATCTCGTCGGCAGGCAACTCGGCCCGGCGGGCGTGCTCTTCGATCGCCTCCGGGCTCGACCCCTGGTAGATGCAGACGGTGCCGACCGACCCGCCGTCCTCCTCGAGGACGTAGCTGCGGATCCAGCGGATGTCGTCCGACATCTCCTCGTCGCCCACCTTGGCGGACCTCCCGGCGGCGACTTCCAGCTCGGCGGGCGACTGCCAGCCGCTCCGCCGCAGAATCACGTAGGTGTCCATACCTCATCCCCTTTGTCGATGGCTGTCCCCGAGCATACGTCCGCGGGAACCACGGGGTTCGAGGAAATTCGGCGTCAGTGGCCGTGGTGCTTGTGCCGCGGCGCCCGCAGCAGCGTCACCGTGCGGTGCACCGTCTTCGGCGTGCCGCCGTTCGGCGTGAAGGTGATCCGGAACCGCACCGGCGCGCGAAGGATCGTCTTCAGCCGTTTGGCGAGTTCGACCCGCGCATGGATAGTCAGCCACATCGACTGCACGCCTTTGGATTTGCGCGTGACCGCGTGCACCTTCTTGCCGAACAGCAGGATGTAGCCGGCGCTCGGCAGCTTCACCTGCAGCCGCACGGTGCCGTTGCGACGGTTGTGGATGAGCCGCCGGATCACGAAGTTGTTCGACGGTGTCGCGGCGGTGATCGGCAGGACGGCCGGCGCCTTCGCGGTCACCGCGTGCACGGCGGCCGTCGCCCCGCTGCAGTAGGCGGTGCGCCCCGTGAAGACCTCTTCTTCGCCACAGCCTTCGTTGTCGACGACGCTCAGCCTCGCTTCGTAGGTCCCCGGCGCCCGATAGGTGTGCATCGCGCTCACCCCGCTCGCCCTCCCACCGTCGCCGAAGCCCCAATTCCAGGCGACCACCGACCCGTCCGGATCGGTCGAGGAAGCCCCGCTGAACGTCGTCGGGACCCCCGCTGTGACGTCCCCCGGCACCGCGAACGCCGCGGTCGGCGATTGGTCGGGGGTGATCGCGAGGAAGATGGCGCCGGCCCCGGGGGTCGAGACCGCGGTCTCCACTTTGCCGGAGGCGAGGTTGATCGGCGTTACCGCTTCGCCACCCGCCACCCAGGCGGTCTTGCCGCCGGGAGCGATCGCGATTTCGGCGACCCCGGCCGAGATCGCGATCGGCGGACCGACGATCGCGTTGGTCGCGGTTTCGGCGACGCTCACCGTGCCCGCGGTCGGGTTGGCGATGAGAAGCTTCGTGCCGTCAGGGCTCACCGCGACGCTGCCCGGAACTTCCGCCGTCGGGATGGTCTTGACCACCTGGCCGAGCGCGGTGTTGATCACGCGTACCCCTTCGACGCCGCTTACCGTCACGTAGGCGGTCTTGCCATCGGGGGTCAAGGCGATCCATTCCGGGTTCCCGCCGACGTCGATTGCGTTGCCGACGCGCTTTTCGCTCTGGGTGTCGACCGTGACGACTTCTTTGGGGGCGACCCCGACGTAGGCCTGGGTGCCGTTGGGGCTGAAGGCAAGCGCTTCGGCTTCACCGCCGACTTTGAAGGTGCCGACGGCCGTCGCCGTTTCGGGGTCGATGACGTGGACTTCTTCGTCACCTTCGGCGGTCGCGTAGGCAGTCGTGCCGTCAGGGGAGATCGCCACTCCCTCACCGTTCCCCCCGAGCTGGATCGAATTGAGGACTTTGCGGGTGGCGGTGTCGATCACCACCGCGCTGTCACCGCCGTTCGAGGTGACGACGATCGCCCGCCGCCCGTTCGGCGTGACCGCAATCCACTCCGGCAGTTTGCCGACCATGATCGGAGACCCGACTTCCTTGCCGGTGCCGCTGTCGAAGGTCGAAACGGTTTCTTTCGTCGAGTTCGCGGTCCACACCAACGGCGCGGCGCTTGCGCTCGCGTCGCCGAAGCAGGAGAGGGCGCAGATCGCGGCGATCGCCCCGAGCCCTCGCAAGCTGATCGAAGAACGGCCCATCGGCCGCCCATTCTAGGCCGACCCGGCCCGCCTCCCCGCCTCCTCGCGCAGCGCCGGCAGGACGTCGGCGGCGAACTGGTCGAGGAAGCGGCGCTGATCGTCGCCGGGGGCGTGCAGGATCAGGTCCTCGAAGCCGAGCTCGACGTAGGGCATGATCTGCTCGATCACCTCGTCGGGATCGGAGGAGACGATGAAGCGCCGGTGGGCTTCGTGGGCGTTCTCGTCGGCGAGGCGTTCCATCTCGACCGGGTCCTCGACCCCCGCTTTCTGCTCGTGGGACAGCCCCAGGGCAGACCAGACCTTGCAGGACTCGAAGGCGGCCTCGGCATCACGGTCGTAGGAGACCTTGATCTCGATCATCCGGCGGATCGCGCGCGGGTCCCGCCCCGCCTTCTCCGCGCCCTCGGCGAGGTTCGCGGTCAGCTCGCGGTAGAGCGCCGGGTCTTTGCCCGAGGTCGAGATGAAGCCGTCACCCGCCCGCCCGGCAAGTTTCGCCGCCAGCGGGCCGGAGGCGGCGATGAAGATCGGCACCGGTTCCTCGGGTCGGTCGTAGACCGTCGCCCGCCGGGTCGCGTAGTACTCGCCCTCGAAGTCGACCCGCTCCTCGCGCCAGAGGCGCTCGATCAGGCTCACGGCCTCGGCCAGGCGCCGGCGCCGCTCTTTCGCCCCCGGGAACTCGGCGCCGGTGGCGGGCGTCTCGTTCAGCGACTCGCCGGTGCCGACCCCGAGGAAGACCCGGCCCGGGGCCAGGACGCCGAGGGTGCCGAAGGCCTGGGCGACGATCGCGGGCTCGTAGCGCAGGGTCGGGGTGAGGACGCTGGTACCGATCACGACCCGCTCGGTCGCCTGGGCCAGGGCGCCGAGCCAGACCAGGGCGTTGGGGGCGTGGCCGCCCTTGTGGCGCCAGGGCTGGAAGTGGTCGGAGACCGCCACCACGTCGAGCCCCGTCCGCTCGGCCTCGACCGCGAGGTCGAGCAGCTCGCGGGGGCCGAACTGCTCGGCCGAGGCCTTGTAACCGATCCTGATCGCCATCCACATCCTCCTGGAGCCGTTGGTTGCCCCGGGAGCCTTGCAGGTCGGCCGCGCCGTTTATCCCAGATGCGCGAGCGACCAGTCGAGCGCGTAGTCGGCGACCTCCTCCCAGCCCTCCTGGCCGACGATGAAGTGGGAGCGCCCGGGGAACTCCTTGTACTCGGTGGCCGCCGGCGCCCTGCCCTCTTTCTTCGCCATCTGCTTGTCGACCGAGGGCGGCACGACGTGGTCGGCGCCACCTGCGATCAGGAGCAGCGGCGCCCGGTCGGGGTTCTTGAAGTCGACCTGCAGCGGCGTGTGCGGGTTGAAGTTGGCGAGGGCGCCCTGCCAGAGGACCCGCCCCGGTCCGGGCACCGCGTAGCGCTCGTAGACCGGTTGCGATTCCTCGAGGCTCATCGTGTTGGTGAACGCGTAGTGGAACTGGTCGGCGGTGAGCGGCACGGCGCGGTGGCCGTTGGCAGGGCTCTTCAGGATCGGGAACGACGATTTGAGAGTCGAGAACGGCAGCTTGGTGACCCCGCGCACCGAGGCCGCGTCGATCGCCACGCCCGCGTCGCCCAGCCCACGGTCGAGCAGCACCTCGATGATCGCGCCGCCGAACGAGTGCCCCATCAGGATCGTCGGCCCCTCGATCGCGCTCACCACCCCGTCCATGTGGTCGATGATTTCCTCCAGCCCGAGGTGTTCCACCCCGCTGGTGTCGGCGCGGATCGACTCGGGGTCGCCCTCGAAGCCGGGCCAGGCAGGCGCCTCGACCGCGTACCCGCGCCCTTCGAAGCGCTCGACCCAGTGCTCCCAGCTAAGCGGCGTCATCCAGAGCCCGTGGATGAGGACGATCGTCGGTTTGGACTGCTCGTCGGCCATGCTCCCACTCCTTCGCTAGCTCCCGGTTGCGTGCATCAGGGCAGCTTCGACGATTACGCCGAGATCCTCAACTGATTCTCTCCTCGGCCTCGATTCAGGACGGGGGAACCCAGTCGAAGGTCTTCGGGGCGACACGGTCGAGCGGCAGTTCGAAGAAAGTGTCGAAGGCGACCACGGACGTGCCCCGTATGCCTGTCGCGGCGAGTCGATCGCCCACCTCGCGCTTGATCCTTTCGAGCTCCTGAAGGTGGCTCCAGAAGAGGTCCCGCAGCTCAGCCCATCCCCCCTCGTCGACCTGGAGGGTGATGCGGCTGATGTGGTGGTCGTGCCGATGGGCGAAGCTTCCGGCGCTGAACGCACAACTGGCATCGGCGGCAGCGAGACAGTAGATGCCGCGCGAGTAGAGGCCACGCTCCTCCTCGCTCAACTCCGCGTACTGCTCGTTGCTGAGCGTGTGGAACACGGCCCGGAAGCGATGTTCGATCGAACCTCGACGCGGGGTTTCTTCCGTCAGTTCGATCAGTCCGTTCTCGTGGAGAACCCGCACGTGGTAGGCGACGTGGCTCGCGCCGATTCCGAGCTCCCTGCCGATCTCGACCGGGCTCGCCTCGCGGTCGGCGAGGATCGTCAGTGCCCGACAACGGATCGGATGCGCCAGGACCCCCGTGAACATGCTCTTGTCGATGATCTTTCCCCCCACCCCAAACCTCCCATTCACCTGATTGAAGGAACTGAATTAAGCATACGATTCATTTCGTCCTACAAGCGGTTTGAATGAAGACAGAACCTTTCGCGGTGGGAACTTTTCGTCTGCACGCGTATTCGTGCTCTCGACAAGGACCGACAGCACGAAGGGGGGTGGGGGAATGTCGATCGCGGAGACTGCGATGGCGGTGCCGACCGTTTCTGTCGCCAAGGCCAACTAGGGATCGGCCGGGCACCCGGACCATGCCGGGTGCCCGGCCTCAGCTCACAGCTCGTCCAGCAATCCGGCGATCCGCCGCAGCACCTCGGCGGCGGCCTCGAGGTCGCGCTCCGGCACGTCGGCAAGGGCGGTCTCCCAGCGCTTCAGCCAGAGGCGACGGCGCTTCTTCAACACCGCCCGGCCCTCGTCGGTGAGGAGAACCAGAACCTGACGGCGGTCGGCGTCGCTGCGGACGCGGGTGACGATGCCGTCGCGCTCCAGCTCGTCGAGCATCGCGGTGACGCTGGCGGGGCTGAGGCGGGCGGTCTCGGCGATCTCGCCCGCCGTCGCCGCCTCGTTGCGGTCGAGGGCGAAGAGGGCGCGGACCTGGACGATGGTCAGGCCGTCGTCGGTCTTGCGGTGCTGGTCGCGACCGCGAAGCCGGCGCTCGGCGCCCATCAGACAGCTGAACTCCTCGCGAACCTGGGCGAGCGCCTCGGTGCGCCGGTCCGGCGCCGCGATGCTCATCGGACGACCTCGCCCTCACGCTTGTCCCCCATCCGCGAACAAGCGTCGGTCGGGGTTGACGCGGGGCGCGTCATGCCGACTCCAGGGCGAGCTCGCGGGTTTCCGCTTCGACCAGCGGCGACTCCGGCGCGGGGATCGTGCCGTGTCGGCGGGCGCGACGCTCGATCCGGGCCAACATCAGCGTCGGCAGCAGTGCCGCGGCGGTGATGCCCATCACCCAGATGAAGGTGGTGCCGAAGGCGTCGGCCATCGCCGCCTGCGAGGCGCCCGCCGATTCGAGGTGGGTCTGCAGGATCACGGTGAGGATCGCCGTGCCCATCGAGCCGCCGACTCGTTGCAGGGTGGTCAGCTGCGGCGTCGCGTGGGTCACCTGGTCCGGCGTGAGGACGCCGTAGGCGGCGGTCATCGCGGGCATGATCGACATCCCGATGCCGAAGCCACGGACGATCATCGCCGCCGCGATCAGCAGGAACGGGGTTGCGGCGCCGAGGAGGACGAAGGGGATCGTCGCCACCAGCGTGATCACGGTGCCGATCGCCGCGGTGACGCCTCCGCCCCACCTTTCGGTGGCGCGGCCCGAGAGGCCCATCGCGACCGCCGCGCCGAGCCCCTGCGGGATCAACAGCAGGCCGGTGGCGACGGCGTCCTGGCCGCGTACGGTCTGGAAGTAGAGCGGCATCAGGACCATCGCACCGAAGAGCGCGGCGCCGAGGCAGAAGGTGGTGATCGAGGCCGCGGTGAAGGCGCGGTCCGCGTAGAGGCGGACGTTCAGCAGCGGGTTCGGCACTTTCAGCGCGCGGAGCACGAAGGCTGCGACGCCGACCAGGCCGATGATCAGCGGGACCAGGACCGAGCCCGCGAACAGGGTTCCGGCGGAGCCGGTCTCGGCGAGGCCGTAGGTGATACCGACGAGGCCGACCGAGAGGATGCCGAGGCCGAGGAAGTCGAGCGGCTCGGCGCCTTCCGGCTCATCCTTGGGCAGCAGCTTCAGGGCGGCGACGAGGGTGAGGATGCCGACCGGGAGGTTGACGAGGAAGATCGACTGCCAGGAGACGTGCTCGAGCAGCAGGCCGCCGATGGTGGGGCCGAAGATCGGGGCGAGGACGATCGGGACGCCGATCGCGCTCATCACCTTGGGGAGGTTGCGCGGCCCGGCGGCGCGGACGAGGATCATCTGGCCGGTCGGCACCAGCATGCCGCCACCGATCCCCTGGATCACGCGGAAGGCGACCAACGACTCGGTCGACTGGGCGAGCCCGCAGAGCACCGAGCCGGCGGTGAAGAGCACCAGCGAGAGCATGTAGACGCTGCGACTGGAGAAGCGCCGCGAGGCCCAGCCGCTGACCGGGATCACGGCGGCGAGCGCGAGCAGATAGCCGGTGACGACCCACTGGATCTGGTCGACCGACGAGTTCAGGTCCCTGCCCAGCGTGTCGAGGGCGACGTTCACGATCGTGGTGTCGAGGACCGACATGATCGTGCCGAGGACCACCACCGTGGCGATCCGCCACACGTGCGCCTCGATTTTTCCGCCCACGTTCTGCACCGCTTCACTCACTGCACATCACTTCCTTCGTCTCCCAAAGTTTCGGTCCCTAATAGTTTAGCTCCGAACCTTAGGTACCGAAAGGTTCTGTGACGAGGTTCACAGGAGCGGGGTGGCGGCGCGGGGGGAGCGGGCGCGGCGGCCGGCCGAGTTGCGGCGCGATCGGCGGCCGTCCCGGCGTTCCCGAGACCGCTCCGCTGTTCCTTATGCGCCTCATAGGCGCATAAGGAACAGCGGAAGGGACGGGGCCGTCGAGAAGGGACGGGCGCGGCCCCGGACGGTGGGGCCGTCCGAGGTGCGGCGCGGGCGCGCATTGCCGCGCGACCCCGACCCCCGCCCGTCCGAGGTGCGTCGCGGGATGCGTGGAGGCCCGACCCCGGCCGCTCCGGCCGTCCGTGATGGCGCCCGACCCCGACCCCCGCACCCGTCCGAGATGGCGCGCGACCCCGACCCCGCACCCGTCCGAGTTGCGTCCCGGGCGCCTCATGGCGCTCCTGGCAGGCTGTGAGCGCTATGAGGCGCCCGGGACGGGAGGGGGTCGTGGGGAAGGCGGGCACAGGGACGGGACGAGGTCGTGAAAAAGACGACACAGGGACAGGGGGAGACGCAGGGACGGGAGGAGGTCGGACTTACGTGACGGGTCCGTGCGGGAGGGGCCGCACTTCGCCCCGATCGGTCACGAAGACGCCGGGAACGTCACGCTTTCGGGATCCTTCGGTCTGTTCCCGGGCCCGAAAGGAAGGCCCGGGAACGCGTTCCGTACTTTGACCCTGCCATGGCAGGGTCAAAGTACGGAACGCGTCCGTGGGAGTTGGACAACACGGGAGGAGGTGTGGAGTTCCCTACGTCTCCGTGACGGGGTCGCTCTTCCGTGACGGTCCCGTGAGGGATCCGTCACACCTCCCGGCCCCCGGGGCCGGGATCGGGGGGATCCGTGGGACCCTCCGGCCCCCGGACGCCGGGATCGGGGGTCCGTGGGACGCGCGTCCCGGATCCGTGGGAGCGCCGTGTCCCTCGCGTGAGGGATCCGCCCGCACCCTCCCGGCCTTCCGTGCCTCCCCCGGCCGCTCCCCGCACCCCCGGCCGTCTCGGCCACGGCCACAGCCTGCCAGGGCCGTGGACGAGACGGCCCGTCCCTTTCGCCTGGGGGCGACAGCTCGAGGGGGCCGAGGCCCTTCCCGGGCGCCGGCTTGAAGCGGCGGTGGCCGTCCCCGGCCCCATCCTTCCCACGGGCGGCAGCTTGAGGGGGTCGGGGCCCTTCCCCCACGGGCGACAGCTGCAGGGGGCCGCATCCCTTTCCGCCTCGGGCGACAGCTTCAGGGGGCCGGGGCCGTTCCCCGCCGGCGCCAGCTTCATGAGCCGGGGTCCTCCCCGGGGCGCCGGCTTCCCCAGGCCCCATCCCTTCCCGGGCGATCGCGGCAGAACTCTCCATTCCTTCCCGGGCGCCGGCTTCAACGGGGCGGGACCCGCTCCCCCGGACGCCGGCCCGAAGGGCCGGCGGTCCGTCTCCGGGCGCCACATCGGTCAGGACGGGACACATGGAGATCCTTGAGCGGTCGTGGAGCGGCGGATCAGGGTGCGTCGGGGTCGGCCGGGGGCAGGGAGCCGCCGGTGGCGAGGCGCATCAGGTCGGAGTCGAAGTCGACGTCCGCACCGGTGCGCTCGGCGCGGGTGGCGTTACCGCCGAACTCGTGCTGGTGAGCAGACCAGTTGCGGTCGGCGATCTCGCCGCCGACGCCGGCGCGGAGGAGCGCGGCCAACTCGGCGGCGGCGCGCTCGATCCTCTCCCCCAACTCGGTCGCGCCCCAGTCCTCGGGGGTGGCGAAGACCGAGGTCGGCAGGGAGAGGGCGCGCATGTAGGCGAAGAGCGGGCGCATCTGCTCGTCGACGACCAGGGCGTGACGGGCGCTCCCGGCGGTGGCGGCGAGCAGGATCGGCTTGGCCACCAGGAGGTCGTTGTCGAGCAGGTCGACGAAGGACTTGAAGAGTCCGCTGATACCGGCCTTGTAGACCGGGGTCGCGGCGATCACGCCGTCGGCGGCGGCGAGTCGCTCGATCGCACCCTGGAGGTCCGCCGACTTGATCCCGGAAACCGTCGCCCGCGCGACGTCGACGGCGAGCGGGCCGAGCTCGACCACGTTGACGGTGGCCGGCGCGCCCTCCTCGCGGAGCAGGTCGAGCGCCTTCTGCGCGACCCGGTCGCCGAGCAGCCGGGTCGAGGACGGGTTGCCGGTGCCGGCGCTCAGCAGGACCACGCGGTACGGCCCACGCCCCGCACCCGCAGCGGGCGCCTCGCGCTCACTCATCCTCGGCTCCGACCAGCTTCCGACTGAGGTCACGCAACTCGATCAGCTCGTCGCGGTCGAGCCCCCGGACCATCAGCTTGGCGACGTGCCGGCCGTGCGCGGCGCCGACCTGACGCTGCGTCCGCACCCCCTCGGCGGTCATTCGCACGCGGCTGGCGCGGGCGTCGCTCGGGTCCGCGACCCGCTCGATCAGCCCTTTGCCCTCCAGTCGCGCGATCAACCGCGACATCCCCGGCTGGCTCAGCAGGACGTCCTCGCAGAGCTCGCTGATCCGCAGCGGGCCGGGCGCGGTCGAGAGCGCGTAGAGGACGCCGTATTCCGTCGGCGCCAGCGAGCCCCAGACCTCCGCCGAGTGCTCGAACTCGCCGTAGATCGTCCGCTGGGCGCGGAAGAGCGCCTCCCAGGCTTCGTTGGCGAGCTTGGTGCGGCTCGCCATCAGACCAGCTCCGGGTATGAGGCGGTGACCTCCGGCTCGACGTCCTGGTAGGGCGACGCGCCGGTGAGGTTGTCACCCCGGTTGGGGTTGGGGGTCGGTTGACGCGGCTCCTCATCGCCGTACCTGGCCTTGACGAGGCCGGCGTGGGTCGGCGCGTCCGGGACCTCGGGCGCCCGCCGCGACTCCATCTCCCGCCGCAACACCGGCACCACCTCGGTCCCCAGCAGCTCGACCTGTTCGAGCGCCATCTCCAGCGGCAGCCCCGCGTGGTCGACCAGCCACAGCTGACGCTGATAATCACCGAAGCCCTCCTGGAAGGTGAGCGTCTTCTCGATCACCTCCTGCGGACTGCCGACGCTGAGCGGCGTGCCGCGCTTGAAGTCCTCGAGCGAGTAGCTGGCGCCGTAGAGCGGCGAGCCCTCGAAGTAGGGGCGGAAGGTGGAGACCGCCTCCTGCGAGGTCTTGGCGATGAACGCCTGGCCGCCGAGCCCGACGATCGCCTGCTCCGGCGTGCCGTGCCCGTGGTAGGCGAACCGTTCGCGGTACAGGTTGACCAGCGGCTTGAAGTGGAAGTTCGGCGCCAGGATGTTGTTGGCGAAATAGCCGTTGCCGTAGTAGGCCGCCTGCTCGGCGATCTCGGGAGTACGGATCGCCCCGTGCCAGACGAACGGCGGCACGTCGTCGAGCGGCCGCGGGATCGCGGTGAAGCCCTGCAGCGGCGAGCGGTAATGGCCCTCCCAGTCGACGACGTCCTCGCGCCAGAGGCGGTGCAGCAGGTTGTAGTTCTCCAGCGCCAGGGGCAGCCCCTCGCGGATGTCCCGGCCGAACCACGGGTAGACCGGACCGGTGTTGCCGCGCCCGAGCATCAGGTCGACCCGGCCGCCGGAAAGGTGCTGCAGCATCGCGTAGTCCTCCGCGATCTTCACCGGGTCGTTGGTGGTGATCAGGGTGACCGAGGTGCTGAGGACGATCCGCTCCGTCTGCGCGGCGATCGCCGCCAGCAGCGTCGTCGGCGAGGAGGAGAAGAACGGCGGGTTGTGGTGCTCGCCGATCGCGAACACGTCGAGCCCCACTTCGTCGGCGCGCCTGGCGAGCTGGACCGACGCCTGGATGCGCTCCGCCTCACTCGGCGTCTCGCCGGTGACGGCGTTCCGGGTGATATCGCTGACCGAGAAGATTCCGAACTGCATTTCCGACCTCGCTTCGCTGTCCTCGTTCCGTGTGTAGGGCAAGGATAGCAAATACATGCGTGCGCATGCATCTTTTTTGGGACGAGCGTCAGGTCAGGCGGCGGGTGAGGTCGCTCAGGGCGGCGCCGAGGATCGAGCCGACGAGGGTGTCGAGCGGATAATGGACGCCGGTGTGCACGCGCGAGTAGGCGACCAGGCCGGCAAGGGCGTGGAGGGGCAGCGAGGCCGCCGGAACCACGCCCCCGGCCCCGCCCGCAAAGGCGAAGGCGGCGGCCGAGTGGCCGGAGGGGAACGAGCGCGACGAGGGCATCGGCACGTGCCGGGCGATCGGTACCTCGTGGGCGATGCGGTCGGGACGGCGCCGCCGCGCGATCGGCTTGACCGCGACGTTGATGACGGTGGCGGTGGCGGCTACCGACGCCAGCCCGGCGACGGCGGCACGGCGGCCGTCGGCGCCGCCGAACAGGGCGAGGCCGGCGGCCGCCGCCAGCGAGAGCCGCGAATAATCGGCGGCGCGGGAGAGCCGGGTCATCGCCCGGTCGAGGCGGGGCGTCGGGGTCGAGGCGATCGCCGCGTAACAGGCGACGTCCAGGCGCTCGATCTCCTCGAGCCAGGCGCGCCCGCCACTCACCACTTCAGCTCGATCTCGAGCTCGTTCTCGTCGTCGTCCAGCTCCAGCTCCACCTTCCACTGAACCTCATCCGGGATCGAGAGCTTGAACTTCATCTCGCCCCGCTCGAAGTTGACCTCCTCCCCGGACCCGGACAGCAGGTTGGCGATCCGCCGCAGGCGGGTCGCCGCCTCATCACGACTGATGATCTCGCGTTTCTCGACCTCGAAGTTACTCATCGGAACTTCCCTTTCTCGTGTTGTGACTGCGATCCACCCGCGGCGCGATCGCCCCCGACCGCGATGCGGGCAAGCTTGACGGCCGACTGCCGGAGGCCCCGCGGCACCTCGGTCGACGGCGAGGCACCCGGGTGGCCGGCGGCGATCCGCACCGCCAGGGCGCCGGGCCGCGAGGTGAACTCCAGCGGCGGGGCGAGCTTCACCGCCTCGCCGTCGATCCCCAGCGGCACCGGGTCGTCGGCCTCGACGGTGAAGGTGTGCCGCTGCCACTGGCGCAGGGTCAGGCCGCCCGGGAGGTTGCCGACCCGCGCGCCGGCCTCCGCCGCGGCGATCCCGAGCACGCCCTCGTCGAGGTGGGGGCGGGTCCCGGAGCCGAGCCGGTAGACGTTGTTGGAGACCAGCAGCGCCATCGTCTCACCGCCCGCCTCCCCGTCGGGACCGCGCCAGCGCAGGGACGGCCCGGACTCGTCGGAGCCGAGCTTCTGCGGCGCCACCTCGAGCAGCGTGCGGAGCTTCGCATCGCGGTAGCCGGAGCGCTGCACGGCCTCCGCGTAGATCCCGATCGAGACGTTGTTGACGAAGACGCGGCCGTTCACCTCGGCGAGGTCGACCCGCCGCTCGCCGCCGTCGACGAAGGCGTCGAGGCTGCCGACCACGTCGTTGCGATCGACCCCGAGGTCGAGGGCGAAGTGGTTGCGCGTGCCCGCCGGGATGCAGGCGTACGGCAGTCCCTCCCGCGCCGCGATTTCGGCGACGATCGCCTGCGAACCGTCGCCGCCCGCCATCGCCAGGGCGTCGGCGCCATCGGCGATCGCCGCCGCGACCAGCTCGCGCAGGTCTTCCCCGGGGCCAAGTTCGATCGGCACGATGCCGCGCTCGCGGGCCTCCTCGACGAGGTGGAACCTGGTCGCCTTGCCGCCGCCGGAGCGGGGGTTGAAGAAGAGGACGGGCCGGCGCGGCGGCGGCGCCGGGGGCAGGTCGACGCGGACCCGGAAGGCGGTGCGCGCGAGGGCGAGCGAGAGCGCGAAGGCGACGACCACGACGAGGTCGAGCAGGAAGCCGCCGAGCACGATCAGCAGCACGACCATCGCGATCAGCGCCGCCACGGTGATCGCGATGGCGAGCAGCCGCCGGGTCCCTTCCCGACGCAGGGCCTCCCAACCGCCCACCAGGGCGATGAACAGGCAGGCGAGGACGGCGACCCCGCGCGGGAACCGCTCGATCGCCAGGACCACGGCAAGCGCCGCCGCGCCTGCCGCAAAGCCCAGCGAGCCGATGGCGGCGAGCCGACGGACCTAGGCCTCCCGGTGCGCGGTCGGCGAGCAGACCACGATCACGCCGAGCTTGCCGCTTGCGGTTCGGCGGCCAGCCACTCCTTGGCCGCCGCCAGCTCGGCGGTCCGAAACGCCTTCGCCCGACCCGGCAGCAGGACGGACAGGGTCGCCAGCGCCGGTCGCATCCAGTCCTCGTCGCCGACCACCGCCAGGCGCTCGAACGAACTCAGGTGGCGCGCCCGGAAGCCCGCCTCGGCCCCGACCGCGTCCCCCTCGACCTCGCCGCTGCGCGGCCCCAGCAAGTACAGCAACCGCACCTTCGCCCCGGTCGCGATCGTCTCGCGCAGCACCGGTTCGACGGTGTCGCGCCAGTCGTCGTCCTCGACCTCGCCGACCGCCTCGAATCCGAGGGTCCCGGCGGGCATGTCATCGATTCTTCGCAGCATCGTTCCTCCTCGGGTCAGCCCGACCGTATGGCACCCGGGGCGGGAGTGAATCACCCCGATCGGGCGATTCCTGCCTCGCGGCAGGCCTCGACCGCCTCGTGGCGCGAGGAGACCCCGAGCTTCATGTAAGCGGAGCGGACCTGGGTCTTCACCGTGTTCCGCGAGACGATCAGCTCCTCGGCGATCTGGCCGTAGGAAAGGTGGCTCGACAGCAGGCGCAGCACCCGCAGCTCGGCCGGGGTCAGCTGGGCGAGGCCGGTCGCGGAGAGTCGCGCGACGGCCGCCTCGATCTCGGTGACCCAGGCATCGAGCATCGGCGCGTCACGCAGCCCGGCGAGGTGGGCGCGCGCGACCTCGACCAGCCGCGTGGCCCCGGCGGCGTCGCCCAGCTCGACCGCGGCGGCGGCGAGTGCCGCGACGGTCTCGACTTCGAACCAGGTGCCGAAGCCTTCGAGTCGCGCCAGTAGCGCCCGACCGGTGGCGAGGTCGGCGAGCGCCTCCTCGCGGCGCTGCTCGGCGGCGTGCACGTAGGCCGAGACCGCCACCGCGAGGGCGACGGACGGGCGCGTGACGAGCGCCGAGCGCTCGATCCCCGCCCGCACCTGGGAGGCGAGGATGCCGGCCGTCGTCCAGTCGTCCTCCGACGCCGCGATCAGCGCCAGTTGCGCGAGTGCCAGCACCTGGAACAGCGGCGTGTTCCAGACCGCCGCGCGGCGCGCCGCGTCGGCCAGGGTGCGGCGGGCGGAACCCGACTCGAGCGAGAGGTGCGCCGCGACGCCCGCGAGCAGCTCCGCCTCCGAGCTCCAGGGGCCCGCCTGCCCGATCAGCGATCGCGCCCGGCCGGCCGCCGCCGCCATCTCCCCCACGCCTTCCCGGGCGAGGACGGCGTCGACCAGCTCCAGGCCCGCCCGCAGGTCGTCACCGATCGCGGCGTCCGCGCCGAGCGACGGGCGGGCGGCCTCCGCCCAGTACTCCGCCCCGCCCCCGTCGCCCTCGGCGAGACACCCGTGGGCGAGGGTCAGGCTGAGGTGCGGATCGGCCGCCGCGCGGTCAAGGCCGATCCGTTCGATCCAGCGCTGGGTCGTCGCCTGCCGACCGGCGGCGCTGAAGGCGGGGACGGCCTCCCAGATCAACCTGGCCGCCCGGGCCGGGTCACCGGCCCCGAGGGCAAAGCCGATCGCCCGGTTCGGATCGCCCGCCTCGTCCCACCATTCCGAGGCCCGGAGGTGGAGCGCCGCCCGCTTGCGACCGTGGCGCCGATGGAGCTCCGCCCGCAGCATGTCGGCGAAGAGCGAATGCATCCGGAACCACTCGTCGCGCCGATCGAGCGGCACCAGCAGCATGTTGCGGCGGGCCAGCTCGGCGAGTCGCGCGCCCGATCCCGAGGCTTCGAGGACGAAGTCGCAGAGGTCCCCGCCAAGCTCGTCGAGGAAGGAGATGCGGGTCAGAAAACCGACGTCGGCGGGCGACGCGGCGGCGAGGAACTCCTCCCGCATGTAGTCGACGAGGTTGCGCTCGTCACCGCCGAAGCCGGACTCGGGGAGGGCGTCCTCCTCTCCCGCCCGCCGGGTCAATCCGGCGAGGTAGAGCGCCACCGGCCAGCCCTCGGCCTTGGCGACGATGGCGGCGATCTCCTCGTCGCCGGCCTCGATGCCGGTCGCGGCGAGGAACCCGGTCGCCTCGCCCGTCGTCATCACCAGGTCGTGGGTGTCGAGGACGGTCAGCCGGTGTTCGGCCTGCAGGCGGACGACGTGGATCGGCGGGGTGGCGCGGGTGGCCATCGCCACCTGGGAGCCCTCGCCCGTGGCGGCGAGCACGGTGGCGAGGACCCGCAGGCTGAGCGCGGAGTGGAGGTGCTCCAGCTCGTCCAGCACCAGCACCGCCGCGACGGTGCGCGCCCGCAATGCCTTGCCCAGCCGCTGCAGCACCAGCTCGAAGTTGGGCCGCGAGTTCCGGATCGATTCGCCGAGGACCTCGGGCAGCGGCTCGATCGGGGCGAACGCCTCGACCAGAGCGGCGACCAGGACGGCCGGGTCGTCGTGTGCATCGGTGAGGGCGATCGCGGCGAACGGTCGCGGATCGAGCCGCGCCCACTGGGCGAGGAGTACCGACTTGCCGTACCCGGCCGGGGCGTGGAGGAGGATCGCCGGAGTCCGCGCGCCCTGCAGCCGCTCCTCGAGGCGCCGGCGCCGTACAAGATCTGATTGCCCCGTCGAGCCCATAGACCTCCGTCCACCTCACCGCGGGACCGAGCCCGCCCCGTTTACTTAAGCGACCTTAACCCGACGCCCGGTCCGACGGCAACCGCGATTCGGCAGCTCGCCGGAGTTCACCCCGCTCCCGCCTCCACCGCGCGCCGGGCCGCGTCCAGGTCGCGAGGGTGCACCCAGGCGTCGCCGAAGACCTCGGCCTCGTACTTCGAGGCAGCTTCCCGCAACGGGATCGCCCAGCGGTGCTCGATCAGGAGGATCGCGGCGGTCGCCCCGCGCGGCACCCGGTCGGCGAGGAACCACTCCCCCTCACCCCCGCCGGCCTCCGCGGTGCGCCGCTCCCCCGCCGGCTCCCGCCCGTTCGGGTCGACGACCAGCAGCGCCTCCACCAGGGTCCCCGGATGGCCGTCGGGGTCGAGTGGATCGAGGCGGCGGACCTCGTCGTCGTTGCCGCGCTGCACCCGGAGCACGTCGAGCACCCGGATCGCATCCTGGGTACCGAGGTCCTGCAGCTCGGCCGCCAGCATCTGGTCGGCACCGGGGGGATCGATGCCGATCAGCACGACCTGCACCGGGCCCAGGTCGCCGCCCCAGCCGCTGGGTCGCACGTCAGCTCCCGAGGAGGCGATCGCGCTCGTCGGCGAACTGGCGGGCCGTGAGCACGCCCGAGTCGAACAGCATCTTGAGCTTCGCGAGGGCATCGATCCTCGCCTCTGCCCCGCGCGCGGGGAGGATCCGCCGGCGCACCGGCGGCGGGGGACGACGGCGGGCGACGGACGCCTCCCCGGTCGCCTCCAACATCCAGGCTGGCGACAGCGCCCTTCTCCTGCGCATCGAGCACTTCCTCCTCTTGGCAAGGTTTCCGGCAAATGGCATCTCACCGCACCGGGATCGCCGACGCATCGTGCGATCAGGGTGAAATCGGGGGCGACAAGTCCGCGCGGGGATCACCCGATCAGCGTGATGCACCCCCACCCCGCCCCGTCTAGCGTGGGCGAATGGCCTCAAACCCGACGGTCGACCAGTCGGCGCAGCGCGCCGGGCACCCGCGCTGGGCCCTCGCCCTCGTCGTGCTCGGCGGCGTGCTGACGTTCGCCGCGATCTTCTCGATCTGGATCAACCGCCAGGCCCTGAATACCGACAACTGGGTGAGCACCAGCAACAAGGTGCTGGCGAACGAAGACATCCGCCACCGCCTCTCCGAATACCTGACCGAACAGCTCTTCGCCAAGGTCGACCTGAGCGAAGAGCTGCAGGGGGCGCTGCCGCCGCGGCTGGCGCCGCTGGCCGGGCCGGCGGCGGGGGCGCTCGAAGGGGCGGCGCCGCGGGTCGCCGAACGGATCCTGGCGAGCGCCCCGTTCGAGGCGATCTGGGAAACGTCGAACCGCACGGCCCACGAAGCGCTGCTGCGGATCCTGAACGGGGAAACCGGCCCGATCGCCGCCCAGCGCGACAAGGTGGTCCTCGAACTGCGCCCGGCGGTCAAACGGCTCGGCGAACGGTTCGGGATCGGCCTCACCGGCGAACGCATCCCGCCCGGCGCCGGGAACATCACGATCCTCGAAGGGGGCGAACTGAAGACGGCGCAGGACATCGCCTCGGCGGTGCGGGAGCTGCCGATCGTCCTCACCCTCCTGGTCGTCGCCTGCTTCGCCGGCGCGGCCTTCCTCGCCGGCCCCCGCCGGCGGGAGGCCCTCCGCTCGATCGGCTTCGCCTTCGCCGCCGCCGGCCTGCTGGTGCTGGCCCTGCGCGGGTTCGCCGGCTCGATGGTGGTCGACTCGCTGACCCGGGTGTCGAGCGCCGAACCGGCGGTCGAAGCAGTGTGGGACATCGCCACCTCGCTACTGGTGACGGTCGCCGTCTCGGCGATCGCCTTTGGCGTGATCCTGCTCCTGGCCGCCTGGGCGGCGGGCCCGACGCGCCCCGCCGTCGCCCTCCGCCGCCTCGCCCGGCCCTACGCGGAACGCGGCCTGGTGCCCATCTACGGCGCCGCCTTCGTCATCTTCCTCGCCCTCATCGCCTGGGCACCGATCGCGGCGTTCCACAAGCCCCTCGGCGTGCTGATCTTCGCCGTGCTGGTCGCGGCCGGCACCGAGCTCTGGCGCCGCCAGGTCCTCGCCGAGGCCCCGGCAGACGCGGGGCAGCCTGCCCCACCCGGACCACCCGGACCGGGCGATGCCGCCGCGCCGCCCCGCTCCTAGTACACGCAGGCGGTGGGTTCGGCGGGAAGTCGCGGGCCGGGCGCGTGGTGGCCCGACCCCGACCCCGGCCCCCGCGCCCGTCCGAGATGGTCCCGGGCGCCTCATGGCGCTCCTGGCAGGCTGTGAGCGCCATGAGGCGCCCGGGACGGGAGGGGGTCGTGAAAAAGACGACACAGGGATGAGGGGGGACACAGGGACGG
>JAFDWO010000153.1 GCA_018268415.1 Actinomycetota bacterium
AGTTCACACGGAGATCCTTGACCGATGGCAGGGTCGGGAGGAAGGGTGGGGTTCCTGACGTCTCCGTGACCAGGTCTCTCTTTCCGTGACGGTCCCGTCACGGATCCGTGGCACTCCCGTGGGTTTCCCGTGGGCTTTCCTCCACGCCTCTCATACCCGGCCGTCCCGGCCACGGCCACGGCCTGCCAGGGCCGTGGACGAGACGGCGCATCCCTCGTCGCCCGGGCGACAGCTCGAAAGGGCCGGGGCTCCCCGGCGCCGGCTTGAGGGGGGCCGGGGCATCCCGGGCGCCGGCTTGCGGGGCTCCATCCCTTCCGGGCGACAGCCCCCCCCGGGCTCCATCCTCTCCGGGCCGCATCCCCTTCGGGCGACAGCTTCCCGGGGCCGCATCCCTTCTCGGCCCTCCTGCGGGCCTGCGGATCAGCCTCTATTGGGCGGTCGGCTCTACTAGGCGGCGAAGGTCGAGGTCGCGCGCTCTTTGGCCGCGTCGATGATCGCCAGGACGTCGGCCTCGCGGCCTTCGCGGAGCAGCTCGATCGGGTCGGGATCGCCGTTGACGATGCCCTCGAAGAAGTCTTTGCGGTCGTTGTAGGTGGGGAGGGTGCCCTTTGCCCAGCCGCGGACGTCGTTGAGCATTACGGCGAGGCGGGCGTAGTCCTCGCCGAAGAGGTCGGAGATCTCGCGCTTCATGCGCTTGGCGAGGGCGGGGGAGGCGCCCGCGGTGGAGATCGCGATGGCCAGGGGGCCGGTGCGGACGATCGCCGGGAGGATGAAGTTGCAGAGCGGCGGGACGTCGACGACGTTGGCCAGCATCGCCCGCTTCTCTGCGTCGTAGTAGACGCCGATGTTGACCTCGGAGTCGTCGGTGGCGGCGATCACCATGAACGCGCCCTCGAGGTCCTCGGGGCCGGCGTACTCGCGGCGGTCCCACTTGATCGAGCCCTCCTCGGCGAGTGCCTGCAGCTCCGGGTGCGCCTCGGGCGCCAGCAGGGTCACGGCGCCGCCGCAGGCGAGCAGACCCTCGACCTTCTCCAGGCCGATGTCACCGCCGCCGACGACCAGGCACTTGCGGCCGGTCAGTTTCAAGCAGGCGATGTAGAACGGCGTCTCCAGCATGTCCCGGACGCAGGACTGATCGCAGATCCCCTTGCGGAACTGGCAGACGCACTCCTTGCCGGCGTAGGCCTGAGCTGGCATCGCCCAACAGGTTAGTGATGTGGGTTCGGCAGGACTTAAACGGCCGCGAGGGTCTGGGCGAGACCTTGCTCGAGCGTCGTCCCTGGTGCCCAGTCGAGCTCCCGTTCGGCCAGCGCCGCGTCGAGGGAGATGCGCTGCACCTCGCCCGCGCGGGGCGGCGCGAACTCGGGGGTGAAGTCCTCGCGCCCGTCGATCCCGGCGAGGATGTCGACCAGGTCGAGGACGCTCGCCTCGCGCCCGGTGCCGATGTTGACCGCACCGCCGCGCTGCGCCGCTCCCGCCGCCAGCGCGGCGCTGACGACGTCCCCCACATATATGTAGTCGCGGGTCTGGCTGCCGTCGCCGTAGACGGTCGGCCGGCCGCCGTTCTTCAGCAGGCCGCAGAAGATCGCCACCACGCCCGCCTCGCCGAGCGGATCCTGGCGCGGGCCGTACACGTTGCCGAGTCGCAGCGACATGCCGGAGAGCCCGTGCAGCCGTTCGAAGAGGCCGAGGTAGCCCTCTGCCGCGTACTTCGACTGGCCGTAGCCGGAGAGCGGCGCGATCGGCGTCGACTCAGGCAGCGGCAGCTGCTTGTCGGCCCCCTCGCCGTAGAGGGCGCCGCCGGTGGAGATGAAGATGACCCGGCCGACCCCGGCCGCGCGCGCCGCCTCCAGCACGTTGGCGGTGCCGCCGACGTTGACGGCGGCGTCGAAGAAGGGGTCCTCGACCGACTTGCGCACGTCGATCTGGGCGGCGAGGTGGAAGACCAGTTCTGGGCGCGCCTCGGTGACGGCCGCGGCCACGGCGGCGCCATCGCGGATGTCGATCTCGGCCAGCCGGGCGCCGCTCCCCAGCGCGCCCTCGAGGTTCACCCGGCGCCCGGTCGAGAGGTCGTCGAGCACGGTCACCTCGTCGCCGCGGGCGAGCAGAGCGTCGACCAGATTGGAGCCGATGAACCCGGCGCCGCCGGTTACCAAGGTCCTCATCAGTCCGCGAATCCTAAGCGGATCGGCCGGCGGTACGCGTTGAGAATTCCGGGAGGACCCTGAGGGGGAGGCCGCGCGGCCCTGCTACCCTCGCCGCCCGATGAGGCTAATAGTCACCGAGAAGAACAGCAGCGCGAAAAAGATCGCCGAGGTCCTCGGTGCGCCCTCGGGCGGCCCGAAGGCGGACAAAACCTACAAAGTCCCCTTCTACACCTGGACCGACGCCGACGGCAACGAGGAAATGGCGATCGGCCTGAAGGGCCACGTGCTCGGCCCCGCCTTCCCGGAGGGCTACTCGAACTGGCAGAAGACCGACCTCCACGATCTGATCGACGCCGACCTGATCAAGGAGCCGACCGACAAAAACGTCGTCAAAGCGATCAAAAAAATGGCCAAAGGGGCCGACGAGCTGGTGATCGCCACCGACTTCGACCGCGAGGGGGAGCTGATCGGGCTCGAGGCGCTCGAGGAGATGCTCGACGCCAACCCGGCGCTCGGCACCCGCGAGGACACCGCCGCCGGCACGCTGAAAATCCTCCGGGCGCGATACTCGGCGACGACCAAAGAGGAACTCATCCGCGCCTTCGAGAACCTCGACTACCTGAGCTACCCGCTGGCCAACGCGGGCGCCGCACGCCAGGACATCGACCTGCTCTGGGGGGCGACGCTGACCCGCGCGGTCTCGCTGTCGACCCGTCGCTTCGGCTCCAACTTCCTCTCCGTCGGCCGCGTGCAGAGCCCGACCCTGGGCCTGATCGTCGAGCGCGAGATGGAGCGCCGCGCCCACGTCGCGAAACCGTTCTGGGAACTGTTCGCCAAGTTCGAGCACCCCGACGGAACGTTCCAGACGCACCACACCGTCGACAAATTCTGGGAGAAAGCCGAAGCCGACAAGGCGCTCGCCGGGACGGTCGGCCCGGGCGTCGTCAAATCCGTCACGGCGCGGAAAAACACCCGCAAACCGCCGACTCCGTTCAACACGACCGCCTTCACCACGGACGCCTCCTCGCGGCTCGGGATCACCCCGGCGAGCGCGATGCGGATCGCCGAGGACCTCTACATGGACGGGTTCATCTCCTACCCGCGTACCGACAACACGGTCTACCCGAACTCACTGCCCGTGCGCGAGCTGATCCGCTCGCTGACCAACGTCAAAGAGTTCTCCGCCGCGTCGAGGCTCAACGATCTGGCCGAGCTGAAACCGACCCGCGGCAAAAAAGAGACGACCGACCACCCGCCGATCTACCCGACCCAGGCGATCCACCCTGGCGCCCTCGAGGGGCCGAAGAAGCGGGTCTACGAACTGGTCGTGCGGCGCTTCCTCGCCACCTTCAGCCCGCCGATGATCACCGAGTCGACCCGCGCCGACATCGAGGCGGGCTCGGAGACCTACTTCGTCCGCGGCTCGGTCGTCGTCGACCCCGGTTACGCCGGCATCTACACCTACGCCCGCTCAGCCGACGAGGAGATCCCGGCGCTGCAGGAGGGCCAGTCGCTGGCGCTGGCCGCGGTGCCGGAGTTCCGCGCCGAGGACGAGCCCGACGCGAATCCCTGGATCGTCGGCAAGGAGACCCAGCCGCCGTCACGGATCTCGCAGGGCAAACTGATCGAGCTGATGGAGGAGCGCGGCCTCGGCACCAAAGCCACGCGCGCCGACATCATCCAGAAGCTCTTCGACCGCGGCTACGTCTACGGCAACCCGCCGATCCCGACCGAGACCGGCATCGCCCTCTATGAGGCGTTCAAGCAGTACGTGCCGCGGATGGCGACGCCGGAGATGACCGCCGACATCGAGGCCGAGATGGACCGGATCGCGCAGGGCGAGATGACCAAGTCGAAGGTCGTCGGCGACTCGCGCGAACTGCTCCACAAGACCTGGACCGAGATCGACGAGAAGAAAGAAGACCTCGCCAAAGTCGTCTGGAAAGGGATGGACGAGGACCGCATCCTCGGCCCCTGCAAGGTCTGCGAAGAAGCGGGGCGGACCAAGGAGGACGGCTCGCCGAACATGCTGCGGATCATCCGGGCGAAAAAATCCGGCAAACGGTTCGTCGGCTGCTCGGGCTGGAAAGCCGACGCTGAGCCAGGCGACCCGAAGTCGTGTGACCAGACCTTCCCGCTGCCACAGCGCGGCGACGTCTTCCGCCTGGAGGAGCGCTGCTCGATCTGCGACAAGACGCCGCGGCTGAAAGTCCAACCGTTCCGCGGACGCCCCTGGAACCTCTGCCTGAACGACGACTGCGAGTCGATGCAGGAGATGAAGAAACGGCGGGCGGAGCGCGAAGCGGCGAAAAAAGCCAAAGAAGAGATGGACGGCAAGCCGCAGCCGAAAGGCGACGAGGACGCGCCTCCCAAAAAACGCGCCAAAGCGAAAGCCAAAGTCTCCAAAGCCGACACCGCCACGCGCGGGGTCAAACGCGCCAAAGCGGGCGCCAAAGGCTAGTGCCTGGCACTGTGACCGGGGTTCCCGCCCCGGGGGTCTGAGCCGTGTTCATCTCCCTGGAGGGAGTGGACGGCTCCGGCAAGAGCACCCAGGCGCGCCTGCTGGTGGAGGCGCTGGGCGAGGGCACCGTCGCGATCCGCGAGCCGGGCGGCACCGATGCGGCCGAGCGGATCCGGACGCTGCTCGCCGATCCGGCGACGGAGCTGGAGCCGCTGGCCGAGCTGCTGCTGTTCCTGGCGGCGCGTGCCGACCTCACCGAGCGGGTGATCCGCCCGGCGCTGGAGGCGGGCCGTGACGTCGTCTCCGACCGCTTCTCCGATTCCAGTGTCGCCTACCAGGGCGCCGCGCGGGGGCTCGGGGTGGGGGAGGTCATCGGGCTCTGCGACACCGCCACCGATGGCCTCTGGCCTGACCTGACGCTGCTCCTGAAGGTCGACCCGGAGGTCGGGCTCGGCCGGGCCGAGAGCGAAGACCGCTTCGAGGCCGAGGGCCTGGAGCTACAGCGGGCCGTAGCGGCGGCCTACGAGGAGATCGCGGTGATCGCGAGCGACCGGGTCGTCGTGATCGACGCGGCCGGGACCGTCGAGGAGGTCCACGCGCGCGTGACGGCCGCCGTCGAGGCCCGTCGTGCCTGAGCGCCCCGTCGCACCGCACCGTGGTCGTCCTAACCGGCGCCCCGCCGCACCGCACCGTGGTCGTCCTAACCGGCGCCCAGCCGATTGTGGTCGTCCTAACCGGCGCTATAGGTGGGAAAGGACGACCGCGCTGGAGTGGCGGTTGGAAAGGACGACCGCGGCGGGGGTGTGGCGTGGCTAGCGTGGTGCTCGCGGAGGCCACCGAGCACCAGGCGCGGGCGCGGGTCGCGCTCACCGCGGCGCTCGAGGCGGGGCCATCCCACGCCTACCTCTTCCGCGGGCCGCGCGGGGCCGGGAAGCGGGCCGCGGCGCGCGCCTTCGCCGCCGAAATCGTCGCCGCCGGGGCCCCGGACCCCGACGATGCACGCCGCCGCGCCCTGCTCGACCCCTCACCGCACCCCGACCTCGTCTGGCTCGTCCCGCGCGGCGCCCAGCACATGGTCGACGAGGTGCGCGAGCGGGTCATCCGGGCCTCCGCCTACCGCCCCTTCGAAGGCGAGCACCGCGTCTTCGTCATCGACGCTGCCGAGGCGATGCGCGACGAGAGCCAGAACGCGCTCCTGAAGACCCTGGAGGAGCCGCCGCCCTTCGTCCACCTGATCCTGCTCAGCTCCGAGCCCGAGGGCCTGCTGGAGACGATCGCCTCGCGCTGCCAGTCGGTCGACTTCGCGCCGCTGCCGGCCGACGTGCTGGAAGCGCAGCTCGGCGCGACGCCGGAGGCGGCCGGGGCCTCGCCGGAGGAGCTCGCCGCCGCGGCGCGCCTCGCCGCCGGCGACCTCGAGCGCGCCCGGCTGCTTCTATCGCCGACCGGTCGCGAGCTGCGCGCCGAGGTCGAGGCCTGCCTCGCGGCGGTGCTCGCCGACGAGCTCGCGAGCGCGCCGTGGGCGCGGCTCCTCGGGCGCGCCACGGCGGCCGGGGAGGAGGCCGAAGGCGCCGCGCGGGAAGCGCTCGAGGAGGAGTCCCAGGCGGGCCTCAAACGGACCGCGAAAGACATCACCGACGGCGCCAAACGGGCGGGGCGGCGACGCCGGACCGAGATCCTCGACCTCGGTCTCGAGCTCTGCGCGCTGTGGCTGCGCGACCTGGCGGCGCTCGCCGCCGGGGCCGAGGAGGTCGTCTTCGACCGTGACCGCCTCGACCTGCTGCGGGCGCAGGCGGCAAAGGTCGACGCGGCCTGGGCCCGCGCCGGGGCGGGTGCCGTCCAGGACACGCGCCGGGGGCTCGACCTGAACGTCTCCGAGGAGTTGGCGCTCGAAGCGCTTTTCTACTCGCTCGCTCGTACCGCCTGAGCGGCGGACGCGCGAACCGGCGTTACTCGCCGTCCAGCTGCTTTTCCAGCGCTTCCCGGGCTTCCTGCTCGCGCGCCCGCTCGAGCGCCCGCTCCTGGGCGAGGCGGGTGATCTGGGCGGCCTGCCGGGACATGATCACGCTGAAGTTGAGCGCCAGGCCGAGCAGCAGCAGCAGCACGATCGAGAAGAGCGCCACGTTGGTGTCGCGGACGCCCATCAGGTCGGCGACCAGTCCGAGGAGGCCGGGGAAGGCCGCGCCGGCCAACATCGCCAGGCCGGCGACGAACCAGATCACGCTGTAGCGCTCCTGCAGGCGATCGCGGCGGATCAGGTCGAGGATCAGCAGCATGAAGAGGATCGCCAGGGCGGCGGCGATGATCCGGGTCTGTGCGGTGAGGCTGACGTGGTCGGCCTGCGCGGCGAGGGGCGCGAGCGCCGCCTTCATCGCTCCGTCTCCGCGTGGCGCGGCTTGAACAGGCCGACCAGGATCACGATCAGGCCCTTGAAGATGAAGAAGGCCGAGCGCAGCGGGGTGAGGAAGGATCGGCCGCCGGCCCGCTCCAGCATCCGCACCGGGACCTCCTCGACCCGCAGGCCCTCGCGCACGGCCAGCTGCAACGACTCGATCTCGGCGAAGTCGGGCGAGTAGCTCTCGCTGAAGAGCTTCATCACGCGGCGGTTGGCGGCGCGCATGCCGCTGGTCGTGTCGGTGAAGCGCTGCCGGGTCGCCATCGTGAGCATGAAGCGGAAGACGTTGATGCCGATCCGCCGCGTGAGCGTCGCCTTATAGTCCTCGCCCCCCGTCTCGGCGCCCGGCAGCGGCTCGGCCTGGGCGGCATAGCGGGAGCCGATCACCAGGTCGGCGCGGTCCTCGCGCACCTCGGTGAGCAGGCGGGCGACCTCGGCGGCCGGGTGTTGGCCGTCGGCGTCGAGGTGGGCGCAAAGGTCGTAGCCCTCCCGAAGGGCCCAGAGATAGCCGGTCTGCAGCGCCGCCCCGAGGCCCTGGTTGAAGGGCAGGGTGGCGACCAGGACCCCTGCAGCCTGGGCCCGCTGGGTCGTGGTGTCGGTCGAGCCGTCGTCGACCACGAGGATGTCGGCCTCGGGCAGGTGGGTGCGGACGTCGGCGATCACCGCGTCGACCGACGCCTCCTCGTTCCAGGCAGGGATGAAGACGAGAGTCCGCAAGGGCAAGCGATTGTTCCACGGGGACGTGACCGGAAGGCAGCCGCATCCCGTCTGAGAGGATTGTGTTAGAGACTCCCCATGGCAAGCGGTGACGCCCACGAGCTGACGCGGGCGCAGCCCGAAACTCCACGCTTCGGTATGCGGCTCTGGCTGACCGGCGCCTTCGCGGCGGTCAGCTTCATCACGGCCGCGACCGTCTACATCTTCGGCGACAATCAGCAGGCGCTGATCGTGGCGCTCCTGATCGGGATGCTGGCGGGCTTCCTGATCGCTGTGGCGATCTCCCACCGGGTGTCGGTTCTTGCCCGCGCCGCGGGGGAGATGGCGAAGGGCTCCTTCGACGCCTCGCTGAACACCCACGGGGTCGACGAGATCGGTGAACTGGCGCGCTCGCTGGAGATGATGCGGACTTCGCTGCAGGAGAGCTTCGGCGTGCTCACCGCCGACCGCAACAAGCTGGCGGCGATCTTCGACGGGCTGACCGACGCGGTGATCGTGGTCGACTACGAGGGGCCGGTGCGGTTCTCCAACAGCGCCGCCGGCCGACTGCTCGGCAAAGGCGGCGAGCCGCCGGAAGTGGTCGAGCCGCAGCTGCGCCGCGCCGCCGAGGTCGGCTTCGCCGCCCACCCGGCGTTGCGGATCGGCGATCGCGCCTACGCGATGACCGCCCGCGCGCTGCCCGACGAGCGCGCCGTCCTGGCGGTGCTCCGCGACCGCACCGACGAGCTCCGCCGCGAGCTTGCCGAAGCCGACTTCATCTCCAACGCGGCGCACGAGCTGCGCAACCCTCTGGCGGGGATGTCGGGGGCGATCGAGGTGCTGCAGAGCGGCGCCAAGAACAACCCGCTCGACCGCGACCACTTCCTCAATCGGCTCGCCGACGACGCCGAGAGGATGAAAGCGCTCACCGCCTCGCTGTTGACGCTGGCCCGGGTGGAGAGCCGCGGGGCCGCCGAGAACGAGGTGGTCGACGTGGCGATCGCGGTGCGTGACGTGGTTGCTGCCGTCGACCCGCCCCCGCGGATCGACCTGGTCGTCGACGTCGAGGAGGACCTCGCCGCGGCCGGCGATCCGACGCTGCTGCGGCAGGTGATGATCGGCCTGCTCACCAACGCCTTCAAGAACACGCCGCCGCCGGGGACGGTGACCCTGCGAGGTCGCCGCCAGGGAATGGGAGAGGTCGTGCTCGAGGTGATCGACACCGGCACCGGCATCCCGGGGCCGGAGATCGAGCGGGTCTTCGAGCGCTTCTACCGGCGCAGCGAGTCGCGCAAGCAGGAGGGTTTCGGGCTCGGTCTGGCGATCGCTCGACGGATGGTCGATGTCATGGGCGGGACGATCGGGGCCGAATCCGTGTTGGGTGAGGGGAGCACCTTCTGGGTGCGGTTGCCGCTTGCCCAACCCAGCCCCACGCCGGTCGCTTAAGCATTGGGGCGTATAAAGGGCGTGGGAGAGATGTTTACGAGAGTTGAAGAAAGCATGAGTAAGAGCTACGAAGTAAAGGCAGGCATATGAGCAGCGGTCGAATTCTGATCGCCGACGACGAGCCGTCGGTGCGTGACTCGGTCGGCTATGCGTTGGCCCAGGAGGGCTTCGACGTGACGCCGGCGGCGGACGGCGACGAGGCGAGCGACCTGCTCGGCGACGGCATCCCCTTCGACCTGCTGATCCTCGACATCATGATGCCGGGCCCGAGCGGCCTCGACATCTGCCGCGACGTGCGGGCGCGGAGCGCCGTGCCGATCATCGTCCTGACCGCGAAGGACGCGGAGGTCGACAAGGTGGTCGGGCTGGAGGTCGGCGCCGACGATTACGTGACGAAGCCGTTCTCGGTGCGTGAGCTCCTCGGGCGGGTGCGGGCGCAGCTGCGCCGGCGCGAGCTCGACCGCTCGCCGATGGCCCAGCAGGTGAAGATCGAGTCGGGGCCGGTGTCGATCGACCTGGTCCGCCACGTCGCCACCGTGCGCGGCGTGCCGGTCAACCTGACCCGCTCGGAGTTCCAGCTGCTGCGGTTGCTGGTCGGGCGGCCGGGTGAGGTCTTCGCCCGGTCCCAGATCATGGAGGAGCTGTGGCAGACCGAGTTCGACGGTGACGAGCGTGCCTGTGACGTCCACATCTCCAACCTGCGCCAGAAGGTCGAGCGCGACCCGCAGAAACCGGAGCTTGTCGTGACGGTTCGCGGCGTTGGGTACAAGTTCAGCGGCGACGAGGAACCCTGAGGCGGCGTAGGGCGCCTCCAGCGACCGAACGGTGCGGTGCGAGCGCGAAGCGCGAGTTCCTTGGTCATTCGGCTCGGGTCACGCACCGGCGTGCGCTCCCCTCTCCTCATTGACCCGCCGCAGGCGGGGTGTGAGTCCGCAGGGCGAATTCCTTGCGAGGCCGGCCCACGCCGCCTCAGGGGCCCCTGGGGGGTCTTGATGTCAATGGCCAGGCAGGACTGACTGCCAGCGGCGCGACTTCGGGCGGTGCCCTCCCTCCTCTAGGAGCTTCTGGAGGTCGGTCAGGCGGGTGTCCCACTCGGCGCCGATGGTGGTGAGCCAGGCGGCGGCGTCGGCGAGGGGGCGCGGGTCGAGCTCGAAGAGGGACTCGCGGCCGCGGCGGCTCTGGGAGACGAGCCCGGCGCGGCCGAGCATCGCCAGGTGCTTGGCGACCGCCTGCCGGCTGATCGGCAGCTCGGCGGCGAGCCCGGTCGCGGTCGCGCCGCCGCCGGCGGCGAGTGCCGCCACCAGGTGACGGCGGGTCGGGTCGGCGAGCGCGGCGAACACCGCGCCCGCGTCGGCGTCGCCGCCTGCTCCGCTCGGCTGGGGGAGTGGTTGCGGCACCGTCGCCTCAGGCGAGGACGAGGCGGACGGCGGCGCGCAGGCGGCCCAGCGCGGGCGCCCAGTCGACGGCGCGCGGGGCGTGGCCGATCGGACCGGCCGCGATGCCCGCCGGTGTCGCGAGCTGCGGGGTGGCGGCCGGGCGGAGGCGCGGGCCAGCCGCCGCGGCCAGGAGGAGTGGGCCGGCGGAGCGGAGCGGAGCGGTCTCGATCACGGTCAGGCGGGTGCGCTCGGCTACCGCGTCCAGGACCAGTTCGACGCGGCTCGAGTCGCCGCCTTCGCGGCGCCAGGTCCAGGCAAGGCGCTCGGCCTCCTCGACCAGCTCGACCTCGCCGCGGCGCTCCTCGCCGTCGGCATAGCGGCAGACGATCTCGCCGCCCGGCTCGGCCTCGATCTCGACCTCGTCGGCGAGCCACTCGGCCAGGAGCGCGTCCTCGGTCAGCGCGTCCCAGACGGCGGCGGGCGCCGCGTCCAGCTCGACGCTGCGGCTGACGCGTTCGGCGTCGGCCCGCTCCACGGCCGGTCCGCGTTCGCTCCTGGGTAGGGTCATAGGACTGCTCCTCTCGTCTGGAGTACGGATGCGCAACTCAATGGTTGCACACGTGCTAGGCTGGGGAACGCGCAACCTCAGGGTTGCGTATGAAAAGCACGCAAAGCTTCGCGGAACACCGAGAAGGAGAGACAGAAATGCCACTGGTCCCGATGGTCGTCGAGCAGACCGCGCGCGGCGAGCGTTCCTTCGACATCTACAGCCGTCTGCTCTCGCAGCGGATCATCTTCCTCGGCGAGCCCGTCACCGAGGATCTGGCCAACCTGATCATCGCCCAGCTCCTTCACCTCGAGGCCGACGATCCCGACAAGGACGTCAGCCTCTACATCAACTCGCCGGGCGGTTCCGCCTACGCGGGCCTGGCGATCTACGACACGATGCAGTTCATCAAGCCCGACGTGCAGACGATCTGTTACGGCATCGCGATGTCGGCGGGGTCCCTGATCCTCACCGGCGGGGCGAAAGGCAAACGGATGGCGCTGCCCAACAGCCGCATCCTGATCCACCAGCCCTCGAGCGGCTTCGAAGGCCAGGCCTCCGACATCGAGATCCACGCTCGCGAGGTGCTCGAGCTGCGCGACCGACTGAACCAGATCTACGTCGAGCACACCGGCCAGACGATCGACAAGATCTCGCTCGACATGGAACGCGACAAATTCTTCAAGCCCGACGAAGCCCGGGAGTACGGGCTGATCGACCGGGTGATCGAGTCGCACGACTTCACCCCGAATCCGACCGGATTCCGCGCCGACGGCAACGGCAGCGGTGCCGGTGGCGACGACGGCCCCGCCACGGGGGGTGGCACCGCCTAGGTGCGGCTGCGGCGGACGAAGCGACCGCCGGCGGTGAAGCCGCCGCCGGCGGGGAAGCGGCGGTCGGCGCCGAGGCGGCCGCCGGCCTACTTCGCGGTTGCCGGGGTCCAGCTCGACGAGGAGCTCGAGCGGCTGCGTGGGTTGGCGGTGTTCGCCGACGGGCCGCTGACGAAGAAGCGCCCGGAACTGAAGGTGCGGCGCGCGAGCACGCGGCCTAACCGGGTCGGCTTCGCCGTCCCCGCCGAACACCGCCTGCAGGTGACGGCGTACCCCGGTATCCGTCCCGGGGACGTGCTGGAGACGCTGCTGCACGAGCTCGTCCACCTGCACGTCGGCCGCGCCCGCGAGGCGCACGGCTGGCACGGCCGGACCTTCAAGGCGACGCTGGCGCGGGCGATGGACGAGGCCTACGGCGTCCGTGGTGTCGGCGCCCGCAGCACGCTGCACGGCGCCTACGCCGAGGCGATCGAGCGCCTACGGGCGGAGCCGCAGTTGGAGCTCGACCTGGCCTGACGCAGGGGTGGCTGTCCTTTGTAACCCACAGGGTGACCAAGGACATGAACCCTCCCGGATCCGCGGGCTACGACAGGTCGCGGACGGGATCCGGGCTTCCGGCCGGGTCATTATTGGGCGATGGCCGAGGGCGACACGATCCTGCGGGCGCGGCGCCGGCTCGCCGAGGCGCTGGTCGGCCAGTCGATCGCTGTTGCCGCGCCCGACCCGCGCGGCCGCGCCGCCGGGATCGAGCGCCTCGACGGTCGCACCCTGGAGGCGGTCGACAGCCGCGGCAAGCACCTGCTCTTCGACTTCGGCGACCTCGTCCTCCACAGCCACCTGGGGATGAGCGGTGGCTGGCAGGTCTACGAGCGTGATGCTCGTTGGCGCCGACCGCGCTCCGCGGCCTGGGCGGTGCTCTCCGGCGAGCGCGCCGACGCCGTCCAGTTCGGCGGCCCGACCCTGCGCGTCCTCCGCGCGAGCCGGGTCGCGATCGACCCCCAGCTTGCCCGCCTCGGTCCCGACATCCTCGCTCCGGACCTCGATCTCGCCGAGGTCGTCGCCCGGTTCCGCGGCGCCGAGCGATCCCGCGCCCTCGGTGATGCCCTGCTCGACCAGCACCTCACCGCGGGCATCGGCAACATCTTCAAGAGCGAGGCCTGCTTCGCCGCCCGCCTCGACCCCCGCCGCCGCCTCGCCGACCTGAGCGACGACGACCTGCGCGCCGTCCTCGGGGCCGCCCGCGAGCAGATGCTCGCCGCGGTCGAGGAGGGCAACCGTCACCGCCTCCGCGTCTACAAGCGCCGCGGCCCCTGTGCCCGCTGCGGCGGCACCGTCAGCCACGGTGGCCAGGGCGACGCCAACCGCACCACCTGGTGGTGCGAGCGCTGCCAGGTCTGAGCGCGCCGCGCCCGCCTACGGCAGGTTCTTCACGAAGCGGCTGCGGCTGGTTTGCAGCTCGTACCCGGCGGACGCCCAGAAGGCCATCGCGGCGGGCTTGTGGGATTCGGCGATCGCGTTCAGACGCCTGGCGCCGAGGGCCGCCAGGCGCTTCTCGCCCTCCCGCACGAGCGTCCCTGCGAGGCCCCGGCGGCGGTGCCCCGGGTCGACGGCGAGGCGGTAGAAGGTCGCGCGCCAGCCGTCCCAGCCGACGATCAGCGACCCGACGATCTCCCCGCCCGCCTCGGCCAGGATCAGCGCATCGGGGTCGCGCTCCAAGAGCCCGAGCACGTCCGCGGCCGATTCGGTGCTCGACGGCGAGGCCTCCGCCCGCCGCCAGAGGGCGAGCACCGCGTCGACGTCGTCGGTGCGGCCGTTGCGGAGCAAGGGGAACGCAGGGTCGTTCATGAAGGGCGGGGGAGAGCCGACGATCGGACTTGAACCGATGACCCCTTCATTACGAATGAAGTGCTCTACCAACTGAGCTACGCCGGCGCAGGGGAGCATTGTAGGGCCAAGAAGCCGGGGCGAAATGCGAGGTCGGGAGAGGGACTGTCCACGAGTTGTCCACCAATCCTTGACTCCTCCGAACCCAGCGGCCTCGGCTTCGGTTAGGAGGTGAGACCCTTCCTCGAGAAGCGGTCGCTCTGTCAAAGTGTTCATTTGGGCTTGGGCAGGGAACACGTGGCATCGGGAACGCGCACCCACCCAGGCCTCGCCATCGCGTTGGGGAAGACCGAGATCCACGCACCCGCCGGCGTAATTCGCCGTCAGTGACGCGGGTGGGTGCCGAGCGCAAAGGAGATCACAGCCCGGGCCGGCTCCATTTCTGGCGAAGGCAAGCCGATCATCAGCACGCTCCGATCGGTGTCGAAGCCGAGGTCGAAGAGCGGGCAGCACTCCCGCTCGATCCGCAGCGTCTGCTCGACCAGGACCGGGTCGACCCCGTCCGAAAAGGGTGACGACGAGCGCTCGACATCCACCACCGCTCGACCGATCTCGGCGTACCGCTCGTGCTTTGCGGGCCGGACGAGTTGAGGACCTCCTCACCACAGCCCGACATCAAGGAGCCGATGTGACAAAGGCCCTCACGCATCGGGAATTGGTCTGTCGAGGGCCAAGAGCCGGATCTTGAATCGGCGGTAGTCGATATCGTGAACCGCCAATATGGACAGCGTCATCTCCTCGGCACCCTTCACCCTCACCGCGACGCCGGCGCGGAGCGAGCTGCTGGCCAAGTACTTCCGCGGGCTCGGCGACCCGACCCGGCTTCGCATCCTGCGCCTCCTGGGCGAGGAGGGCGAGCTCTCGGCCGGGGAGATCGTCAGCCGCCTGGAGATGCCGCAGGCGACGGTCTCGACCCACCTCGGCTGCCTGCGTTGGTGCGGCTTCGTCGCGACCCGGCGCGAGCGCCGCTCGGTGATCTACCGGATCGCCGATCCTCGGGTCGGCGATCTGGTCGCGCTGGCCGACTCGCTGCTCGCCGACAACGCCGGACACGTCGCCTGCTGCGAGACGATCGACGCCCCGGGCGGTGGCCGATGAGGGTCGAGCTCCTTTATTTCGACGGTTGCCCGAATCACGAGGCGCTGCTGCCCGAGTTGCGCGAGCTGCTCGCGGAGCAGGGGGTCGAGGATGAGGTCGAGCTGCGCCGGGTGGAGACCGCCGAGGACGCCGAGCGCGAGCGGTTCCTCGGCTCGCCTACGGTGCGGATCGACGGCTCCGATGTCGAACCCGGCGCCGGCGAGCGCGAGGACTTCGGCCTCAAGTGTCGGCTCTACCGCCTGGCCGGGGAGGCCTCGGGGACGCCACCGCGCGATCTGATCGCCGCCTCGATCCGCGCGGGCCGAAAGGCGCATCGCGATGAGTGAGACCTATGACGCGATCGTGATCGGTGCCGGTCCGGCCGGGGAGGTCGCGGTCTCACGACTTGCCGCCCAGGGTCTGCAGGTGGCTCTCGTCGAGCGCGAGCTGGTCGGCGGCGAGTGCGCCTACTGGGCGTGCATCCCCTCGAAGACCCTGCTGCGCCCGCCCGAGGCGGGCGCCGAGGCTCGGCGCGCACCCGGGCTCGAAGAGCCGGGGCGTCGCTGGTCGGAGATCGTCGCCTACCGCGACTACATGACGCGCGGCCTCGACGACTCGGGCGCGGTGCGCGGCTACGAGGACGAAGGGATCCGCGTCCACAAGGGCGAGGCGAGGTTCGTGGCGCCGGGACGGATCGAGGTCGCGGGGGAGGAGCTGGCGGCCGGGCGGATCGTGATCGCCACCGGCAGCGAGCCCACCCTGCCGCCGATCGAAGGACTTTCGGAGACCGGCTACTGGACCAACCGCGAGGCGACCCAGCTCACCGAGGTTCCCGCCGATGTCATCGTGCTCGGCGGCGGGCCGGTGGGGATCGAGCTGGGGCAGATGCTCCGACGCTACGGCGCCGCGGTGACGATCGTCCAGTCCGGCGAGTGCCTGATCGACCGCGAGGATCCGGCGGTGGGAGAGCTGATCGCCGCAGGCCTCTCCGGCGAAGGCGTCGAGCTGCGGCTGGGCCGCCGCGCCACCGCTGTCAGGCAGGCGGAAGGCTGGCGTGTCGTGGAGCTCGACGACGGCAGCGAGCTGTCGGCCGAGCGTCTGCTGATCGCCACCGGGCGCCGACCGCGGAGCGGCGGCCTCGGGCTGGAGGCCGTCGGGATCGAGCCGGACGGCCGCGGGGCGATCGGGGTCGACGAGCGCTGTCGGGCAGGAGAGGGCGTCTGGGCGGTCGGCGACGTGACCGGAGTCTCCTTGTTCACCCACGCCGGCAAATACCAGGCGCGGATCGCGGCCGCCGACATCGGCGGCCGCGAGGTGCGGGCCGATTACCGCTCGATCCCGCGCGTCGTCTTCTCCGATCCCGAGATCGCCGCGGTCGGCCTGACCGGCGAGCAGGCCCGCGAGCAGGGCGTCGACGTCGTCGAAGGACGCGCCGACCTGATGTCGGTCGCCCGCACGGAGACTTACGGAGAGGGCATCGGCGGAGAGCTCTGCGTCCTCGCCGATCCCCGGCGAGGCGTGCTCATCGGCGCCTGGGCGGTCGGCCCGCTGGCTGGCGAGTGGATCCACCAGGCGGTGCTGGCGATCAAGGCCGAGATCCCGGTGGAGGTCCTGCGCGACACCGTGGCCCAGTTCCCGACCTTCAGCGAGGCCTATCTCGGCGCGCTCGAGGATCTGCCGATCTGAGGACTCCGCGAGCAGGTCGCCGGCGCATGCCGCAGCTGTGTGAGTGCGTTGGGGTCGGAGGCGATCACGCTCCGCGGGCGCCGTCGGCCAGGACGAGATCTGCCGCGCCGAGGAGATCAGGAGCCGAGGGGGCTCGGGGAGCGGCAATGGCCAGCGCCACTCGAGCCGACTCACCCACACGGCATCGAGCCCCGCGGCACGGGCGCCGATCACGTCCCAACCATGCGCGGCGATCAGAGTCGCCTCCTCCGCCGCGACGGCGAGCTGTTCGACCGCGAGGGAGTAGATGGCCGGATCCGGCTTGAAGGCGCCGACGTCATCGGTGGAGATGACCGTTCTGACATGGCGGTCGAGCCCGCCGCGTCCGAGCAGGGTACGGGTTTTTAGCCCGGAGAGGACGTCGAGCACCTCGTCGGCCCGGTCGGGGTCGAGATCCCGCTGGGCCGGTACCGACCGGAGTATCGACCTCGCCCACTCCGGGAACGGCCGGTAGTTCCGGGTCAGCGTCACCGAGGCGGCGGCGTGGAGCGGACGGCCGAACCAGGCCTCGTGCGTCGCCGGCGAGGCACCGAGCGCTCCAGCCGAAGCCGTGCGGCCGAGAGGTCGAAGAGTGTGCCCATCACGTCGGGACATACGACCCGCGCGGCCATGCGTGATTGCTATCCGGAACGCCTGAATCGATCCGGCTCCTGCCAGGTCAGACCCTCAACTCATTCATTCACCCGGAGGAGAGGAGCAGATGACGACCGCAACCGAAATCCAGACAGGGGGCGATCCCGACCTGATGACGATGGCGAGACGTGTGGGTATAGGGGGCGCGCTGGCCGGGCTCGTCGGGGGGGCGGTGATGATCGGGTTGATGATCATCGTGATGGGTGCCGAAGGCAGCGGCTATGCGACGCCGCTCAACCTCGGCATCCCGGCCTTCGCGAAGACGATCACCCCGCCTCTGCAGATGCTGCCGACGATGATGGCGGCGATGGGGATCCACCTGCCGCCGGAAACGATGGCCCAGCTGAAGCCGGCCCTGGCGAGCGGTCACCTGTCGCCGCCGATGATGAACCACCTCGGCGAAATGCTCATGGGCATGCATATGCCTCCCGAAAAGGTCCATCAGATCGGCGATCTGATGGCCGGGCATGCCTCGAACAGCACGATGGCCGACCTGCTGTCGGAAATGCCGGCCTCGGCCCGTCATGAAGTCATGCACGCGATGCCGGTGACCGGCGGCAACGTGGTACTCGGCGCGGTGACCCACTTCGTCCTGGCGGTCCTGCTCGGCGTCGCGTTCGCGATGGCGATCATCGGGATCGGCATCGAACGGCTCTCGATCTCGGTGCTGCGCACACCGGTAGGGATCATCCCGACCAGCGTGGTCGGCGGGGCGATCGTCTATGTCGTCAACCGCTGGTTGATCCTGCCGGCGATCGACCCGATGATGCGGCTGGTGCCGGAGGGCTGGTTCTTCGTCGCCCACCTGTTGTTCGGTCTCGTAGTCGGCATCGGGATCACGATGATCGCCGCCCGTGAGCACCTGCTGGAGGGCGGATCGAAGAGCCCACATCCGGTCGCCTCCTAGTAGTCCCGTCGGACCTCGATCGCGGTGGCTCCGGGGAGGGCCATCGTCGGTCGGGCCCGCTGCCCCGGCCGGTGTCGGGGCTGCCGGCGAGCGCCCATGCGGCGGTGCGTCGAGGCGACCTGAATCGTTCACCGGGTACACGGGTCATCGAAAGAGGACGATGATCGACCCCCGTCAAACCATGGTCGTCTGCGAGGCCACGCCGAATGGAGATCTCGCCCTGGCGACCGCAGCCTCACTCGCGGGACGGGATGCCGCCAGGATGACGGCCGCCGCCGCCGCCGAGATCCAGATGCCGGGATACGGGTTCTGTTGGGAATCGGGTGATGTCGCGGGACCAGGGCCAACGCGCAAACGCCCGCGCCAGGCTCGGACGGCCATGCGGAGGCTGGCGACGACGCCGATCCTTCAGGTCCCGCCGGCCGGGGACCAAAATCCATGACACTCGATGCCGAAGCTGCTCGAGATGCCCGGAGGCCCGACGTGAGGGCGGACACCGCCACTAACTGGGACCGGCTGGCGCCGCTCTACAACCTGCAGCTCCGCCTGGAGCGCTCTGCTCTGGACGCCGCTGTCGACGTGGCCGCGTTCGACCCCGCCGACCGGCTGCTGGACCTCGGGACCGGGACGGGCGCCTTGCTGGTGCGGCTGATCGAGCGCCGGGTCGCCTTGGCCGAGGTGACCGGCGTCGACAGGTCGCCGGGGATGCTGGCCCGCGTTCCCGCGCTGCCCGACGGGTGGCGTCTCCTCAGAGCCGATGCGACCGATCTCCCACTCCCCGCCGATCGCTTTGACGTCGTCTCCGCGATCTACGTCCTGCATCTTCTGGATCCCGACCACCGGCAGAAGCTGCTCGAGGAGGTCCGGCGGGTAAACGGCCCAGCCGGGCGTCTGATCGTGGTGGTGCCGGCGCCGCCGCCGGTCAACCGACTGACCCGCATGCTCGCGCCGCTCGCAAGGCTGTTGGGATGTCTTTCGCCCACCTTGCTCGGGCTGCGCCCGATCGATGCGGTCGCCGAATTGGAGCGCTGTGGTTTCGCCGTGCTGGAGACGCGTCGGGTCACCAGGGGCTATCCGTCGGTGGTGGTGAAGGCGTCCTTCCCCGCTGCCTGAAGAGGTGATGCCTTGGTGAATCGAAGTGCTTCAACGAGGGTCCAACCCTGCATGGATGCCTCGATCTGGCCCGCTCTTCCCGCCGCGGGGAAGCGCCCTGCCCCTCCCCGGTGGGCGCCTGCGATGCTTCGCCCGATGCGGCCGGTCTCCCACGCCGACGAAGACGATCTCGTCGCCCGCGCCCAGGCCGGCGATCAGGGCGCCTTCGAGGAGCTGGTCCGGCGCCACGCCGACCGGCTCTACGCGGTCGTCACCCGCTTCGTCGGCGACCGTCAGGAGGCAGAGGAGGTCACCCAGGAGGCATTCCTCCGCGCCTGGCGCGGCATCGGGCGTTTCCAGGGCAACTCGCAGTTCTTCACCTGGCTGTATCGGATCGGGATCAACGAGGCGAAGCGACGGGTCGGGCGTCGCGCCTCCCCGGCCGGCTCGACCTCGCTCGACGAGCACCCCGGGTTGGAGGTCTCCGATCTGAGCCAGGCGCCTGAGACGAGTGCCGACCGGCGGGAGCTGCGGGGTGTCCTCGAAGGGGCGATCCGCGCGCTCGGGCCCGACTACCGCGCCGCCTTGATCCTCCGCGACATCGAGGGCCTCAGCACCAGCGAGGCCGCCGAGACGCTCGACCTCGGCGAGGCGGCATTCAAGAGCCGCCTGCACCGGGCTCGACTTTCCGTCCGCAAGGCCGTCGACGACTACCTAGGAGACGAACGATGATCAAGCGCCTGGCGAGGCACTACCACTTCATGCGCGAGCACCTCTGGACGAACTCCCATCTGTCCCCCTACCTCGATCAGGAAGTCAGCGCCGCAGAACGGATCCGCGTCGAGGAACACACCCACGTCTGCCCGAAATGTCACCGGATGCTGGAGACGCTGCGGGAGACGCTCGAAGGATTGCGCGCGATGGGCGCCGAAGGCGGCGCGCCCAGCGGGCTCACCGATTCGGTCATGGAGCGTGTGCGCGGCGAGAGGTGAGCCGACCGGGCGGAGCCAGGATCCGACGGAGATGAATCGCATCGGGGTACCCAGGGTCCAATCCCTCGTGAGCCTCCGAATCATCCACCGACTGCGGGCCCTCGAGCGCGCGACGCGCCCGGAGCACCCCGATCTCGCCGCGGCGCTCGCCCGGCGATGGGAGGAGCTCCCGGAGAGCGTGCGCACACCGAACCAGATGCTCGGCCGCCGGATCGCCGGGTGTGAGGGCACCCAAGGCGTCTTCCCTGCCTGCAACCTGGCATGTACGCCCTGCTACCACTCCCGCGAGGCCAACCGGGTGCGGGTCGACGGCGACCACACGGTGGCCGAGGTCGAGGCCCAGATGCGCCTGGCCCGGGAGCTGCGGGGGCCGTCCCAGCACGCGCAGCTGATCGGCGGCGAGGTGACGCTGCTCGGCCCCGAGGCGCATGCCGCGGCGCTCGAGGCGATGATCCGCAACGGCCGCAAGCCGATGTCGATGACCCACGGTGACTTCGACTACGACTACCTCGAGGCCCTCGCCCTCGACCCCGAGACGGGGCGGCCGCGATTCCGCCATCTCAGCTTCGCCGGCCATTTCGACTCGACCATGCGCGGTCGCCGGGGCATCAAACGCGTCCGCGGCGAGGCGGAGCTGAACCCCGAGCGCAAGCGCTTCTGCGCGATGTTCGACCGCCTTCGTCGCGAGCACGGGATCGATAGCTACCTGGCCCACAACATGACGGTGACGCCGCGCAACCTCGACCAGATCGCCGATGTGATCCGCGAGTGCCGCAGCTACGGCTTTCGGATGTTCAGTTTCCAGCCGGCCGCCTTCGTCGGCAACCCTTCGCGCTGGAAGGAGGAATACCGATCATTCGACGACGACGACGTCTGGCGGGAAGTCGAGCGCGGCGCCGGCGGGCGGCTGCACTCGCGCGCGCTGCAGTTCGGCGATCCCCGCTGCAATCGCACCGCCTACGGCGGCTTTCAGGGTGGACGCTACTGGTCGCTCTTCGACGAAGACGACCCACGCGAACTGCGCGTACGCGACAGCTTCATCGCCGGTTTCGGGGGAGTCGACCTCGACGCGCCGCTGCCGCTGGCCGCGGCACGACTCGCCCGCGTCGCCGCCCGCGAGCCCCGGTTGGTGCCGCGCGCGGTCGGCTTCGCGGGGCGCCTGGTCGGCCGTATGGGCGGGCCTGGCGCGCTCCTGCGGAAGCGGCCGCGGGCCGTGACCTTCGCGATGCACAGCTTCATGGACGCGAGCGTCGTCCGCCCGGCCTGGGAGGCCATCGAGCGCGGCGAGGCCGCCGAGGAGCCGTCGGTTCGGGCCGCCCAGGAGCGGCTGCAGGCCTGTATGTACGGGATGGCCCATCCCGAGGATGGGCGCATGGTTCCCGGCTGCGTGCAGCACTCGGTCCTCGACCCTCGGCAGAATGCGCGGCTGGCCGAACTGCTGCCGCTCCACGACCGTGGCGCCTGACCTCCCAAGAAGCGAACCGGGCGGCGAGCGCCGGGGTCCCCGGGTGACCGTCCTCACCTTGCCCGGCTGCCTGCATTGCCGGCGTGCGCGGCGGCTCCTCGAGCGCCGGGGAGTCGCCTACTCGGAGGTGTCGATGGCCGGCATACCGCATTTCCGGGCCGTGTTGCTCGAGCAGACCGGGGGGACGACCGTGCCGCAGATCATCGTCGGCAGCGAGCCGCTCGGCGGCGCCGACGACCTCGCCCGCCTCGACCGGCGCGGGGCCCTGACGGCGCGGCTCGCCGGCGAGCGGTTCCCCCGTCCGGTGCGCGTCCGCCGCTTCTCCGCGCGGTGTCTCCTGCGGTGGGTGTTGACGGCGCCCTCCGGGCGCGGTCGCCGACCGTGGCGTTACCGCACCGAGCTGATCGACGGCCGCGGTCACTCGCTGGGCCCTGTGGTGCGCGCGCCCGAGGGCGGCGCCACACCTTCGGACTGAACCGCCGCCTCACCCGGCCAAAGCTCGGCTGCGGAGAACCCGGTTCCTAGCCGGCGAGGGCGTAGCGTTCGATGTCGGCCCGCAGGGTGTCGGCGGAGGTGTAGCCGCCCGGCCTTATGTAGGTGCGCTCGCCGCGGCGGTCGTAGAAGATCGTGGTCGGCCAGCCCCGCCCGCCGCCGATCGAGGCGGCCTGGGAGGCGCTCGGGTCATAGATGCTCGGATAGCTGACCGGGTATCGCCCGAGGAAATCTTTGGCGCCGGCACGGTCGTCCTGGGAGTCCAGGCCGATGAAGGCGACCTTCCCCCGGAACCGCCTGCCAAGTTGCTGGAAGAACGGGAACTCTTCGCGGCAGTTGGGGCACCATGATGCCCACTGGTTGACCACCACCGGCACCCCGCGGAGCGCGGCGAGCTGGTCGTCGATCGAACCGTCGATCACCTTGTTCGCCAGGCCTTCGTCGGCGGCGAGGTGCTTTACGGCCGCCTCGGTCCGAGCCTTCGTCGGCGGTGGCGCCGGGCCGCTCGAGGATCCGCCGCCGGAGGTGCCCACGACGGCCAGCGCGATCGCGAGTCCGGCGATCACAAGAAGGAGGATCGGCATCGTCAGGTCTCGGCGGGGCCGCCGCTCCTGCTGGTCGCCCTCCTTCTCCCGTCGGCCCGACATCACGGCTTCGACCCCGACCGGCGCGAAAGGATTCACCTGAACCGAATCCTGCCCGCTTCGGTCTGAACCGGTAGAACCGAGAAGTCCGACGAGGAGGCGCGATGAGAGCCGTATGGAGAGGGACCGTCCTGGCAGAGAGCGATGAGACGATCGTCGTCGAGGGCAATCACTACTTCCCGCCCGACAGCGTCGATCGCGGATTTCTGAGGCCGAGCAAGACGCGCTCGCTCTGTCCCTGGAAGGGCCTGGCCGGCTACTACGACATCGAGGTCGGGGAAGAGCGGCAGACCGACGCTGCCTGGACCTATCGCCGACCGTGGCCGTGGATCCGGAAGATCCGCGACCACGTCGCGTTCTGGGGCGAGGTCGAGGTGCAGGCTTGGTGGGTCGCCCTGGCCGACTGCTCTAGCATCGCTCGCCGTGCTCGATCAGGTCACGCGCGCGCGGCTGGCGCCGACGCTCGACCGCGGCGCCGAGGTCCTCGACCGGCTAGGGGTGCGGGCGGGGGCCTTGACCGCGGCCGGCCTGGTGGTCGGGGTGGGAGCCTGCGTGGCGGCGGCGGCGGGCCTCTGGTTCCTGGCACTGGTGCTCTGGTTGGCGAACCGGACGCTCGACGGGTTGGACGGTCCAGTCGCCAGGCTCTCCGGCGCGTCCGAGCTCGGCGGGATGTTGGACTTCGTCGCCGACTTCGTCGTCTACTCGGGGTTCGTCGTCGGCGTGGCGATCGCCGAGCCGGGCGCCCGGCTGGCCTGCGTCGTGCTGCTGGCCACCTATCTGGTCAACAACGTGGCGCTTCTGTCCTTCTCCTCGGTCGTCGAGCGACTCGGATTGGGCCTCGGCGACGTGCGTTCGCTGCGGTTGACCACCGGGGTCGCCGAGGGAACCGAGACGATCGTCGCCTACGTCCTCTTCTGTCTCTTCCCGGAGGCGGCGGCAGGCATCGCCTGGGCCTTCGCCGCGCTCGTCGCTGTGACCGCCGTCCAGCGGGTGGTGAGCGCCGCGCGGATCCTCGGCGGACGCTGATGGAGAGAAGGCCGCCCGCCGGGCAGATGAATCCTTTTGCCCCGCATGGGGTCAGACCGAGGATCCGATGAGAGGCAGACGACAGAGGCGGGCCGCCGCACCGCTCGCCCTGGTCGGCGTGGCGGTCGCGGTCGGCGCGCTCCTGCTGGCGGGATGCGGCGGCGCCTCGCCGGCGTCCCCGCCCGCCCGCAGCTGGTCACAGGTTCTGTCCGAAGCGCGTGGGCAGACGGTCGAGTGGTGGATGTACGGGGGGGACGCCGCGACCGACGAATTCGTCGACGATTACGTCAAGCCGGCAGCGGCGAAGCTCGGCGTAACGGTCGACCGGGTCCCGGTGAGCGACACCGTGGAAGCCGTCGACCGCGTCGTCGCCGAGCGTAAGGCGGGAAAGTCCTCGGGAGGGGCGGTCGATCTGATCTGGATCAACGGAGAAAACTTCGTCGAAGGCAAGGAAGCCGGACTCTGGCTGAAGGACTGGGCGCGGAGCCTCCCGAACTCGCGCTACGTCGACTGGACGGAGCCGGTGATCAACCGCGACTTCCAGGTGCCGGTCGCCGGGCAGGAGTCGCCCTGGCAGGGCGCTGCGTTCGTCTTCGGCTACAACTCGACCGCGGTCAGCTCGCCGCCGACCAGCTTCCCGGAGCTGTTGGCCTGGGCGAAGGCCCATCCCGGACGGTTCACCTATCCCGCCCCGCCGGACTTCACCGGGGCGGCCTTCGTCAGGCAGGTGATCCAACGCCTCGGGGGCGTCCGGCAGGGGCTGCGCTATCTCGAGGCGCTGAAGCCCTACCAGTGGGAAGGTGGGAGCCAGTTCCCAACCTCGATCGATGAGCTCGATCAGCTCTTCGCCAACGAACAGGTCGACTTCGACATGAGCTACAACGCGAACTTCCTCGAGCTCAGCGTCAGGAAGGGTGAGTTCCCATCGACCGTGCGGCCGTTCCTGATCGGCGGTGGGGCGTTGCAGAACACCTCCTACGTGACGATCCCGGCCAACGCCGCCCATGCCGCCGGGGCGGAGGTCGTGGCCAACCTCCTGCTCGACCCGAGATTGCAGACCGCGATGGCGGACCCCGGCGTGCTCGGGACCCCGTCTGTCCTCGACCCGTCCCGCCTTCCGCCGGCGGCGGCGGCCGCGCTGCGCAAGCGGAGCGCCGGCAGCCCGTTCCTGCCGGCGAGCCTCGGCGAACCGCTCGGCGAGCTGCCGGCGGGGAGGGATGTCCCGATCGAAGAAGCATGGACCAGGGCGGTGCTGAGATAGGAGGCCTTGCCTGTCGGGGCCTAACCGTGGCGCGTGGCAAGGCGCCGGTCCTCCGCGGCCTCGACCTCGAGGTCCCCGCCGGCACCCGCACCGTCCTGGTCGGACCCTCGGGCGCCGGCAAGACGACCCTGCTGCGGGCGATCGCCGGGCTGGAATCGATCGACGGCGGGACGATCGAGCTCGGCTCGCGCCGCATCGACCGGCTGGCGGCACACCGCCGGCACTGCGCGGTCGTGTTCCAGGAGCCGCGGCTTCTGCCGCACCTCGACGCCGCCGAGAACGTCGCCTTTGCGATGCGGGCGGCCGGTGTAGGCCGCAGGGAGCGCCGGGCGCGCGCCACGGTCCTGCTCGCCGACGTCGGGCTCGACGGCTTCGGCGCCCGCCGGGTGAACGAGCTCTCCGGCGGTGAGCAGCAGCGGATCGCCCTGGCGCGGGCGCTCTGCGCCGACCCTCAGATCCTCCTGCTCGACGAGCCGCTCTCGGCCGTCGACACCAACCGCCGTGAGGATCTGCGTTCGCTGATCGTGGCCCTTCAGCAGGATCGGCACCTGACCACCGTGTTCGTCACCCACGACCGTGCCGAGGCGGCTCAGCTCGGAGAGCGTGTGGCGCTGATGCTGGAGGGAAGGATCGTCCAGCACGACGAGCCCAGGGCTCTCTTCGAGCGGCCCTCCTCGCCGATCGTCGCCAGGTTCTTCGGCTCGACGAACATCTTGCGGGGGGTGGTGCGAAACGGTCAGATGCCGGTCGGTGACGCGATCGTCGCGATGCCGGGACCTGACGGGGAGGCGTGCGTGACGATCCGCCCCGAGCGTCTGCGCCTCGACCCCGACGGCCCCCTGGAGCTGCAGGTCCTCGAGGCGACCTACACCGGCACCGGGGTGCGGTTGAAGCTTGCCGACCGGGAGCTGCGCCTGGAGGCGACGGTCCCGCCCGCCGTGGCGCCGGTCGCCGGTGAGTGGGTGGGGATCGCGCTGCCGCTCGAGGACATCTGGCGGATCCCCTCCGCCCTGCCGGCCGACGCGGCCGGGGAGCCGGACCCCGACCTCGAGCGATGGCGGTCCTAGACCGGCGCTCCGCCCGGCCCGCGTCGCCGGTCGGGCGGCGGCCGGGAGCGCGCGGATCGAGCGATGTCGTCCGCCTCCTGCCCGCCCTGCTGGTCACCGTCGTGCTCTTCGGCGGTGCCCTGGTGGGGGCGGTCAAACAGAGCGTCGAACCACCGCTCGGCGGGGCGGTCTCGACCTGGTCCCTGGACAGCTGGCGGGCCATGTTCTCCGATCCGGGCTTCTGGGACGCGTTGCGCTTCTCGACCCAGCTGGCGCTGATCGCGAGCCTGGCGTCGGCCGGCATCGCACTCCTCGCCGCCACCTGGCTGCGCTCGCGAGGCCGCGGCCTGAAGACGATCTTCTCGGTGCCCGTGACCGTGCCACACCTCCTGGTCGCGGTGGTGGCGGTGTCCTGGCTCGCTCCCGGAGGAATCGCCGACCGGGCTCTCGGCAGCCTGCCGATCGGCATCGTCCACGCCCGCTCGGGCCTCGGGATCATCCTCGTCTACGTCTACAAGGAGACGCCTTTCCTCGTCCTCCTACTGTTGGCGGTGATGGGCCGGACGCTCCGCCGCCGAGAGGAGGCCGCCGCGGTGCTCGGCGCCTCCCCCGGCCAGGTGCTGCGCTGGGTCGTCTGGCCGGCGGTCCGTCGGCCGCTTCTGATCGGCACGATGATCGTCGCCGCCTTCGTGTTCGGCGCCTTCGAGGTTCCCCTCCTCCTCGGCCCCAACTACCCGCCGACGCTTGCCACCTATGCCTTCCAGGCGACCCAGGCGAGCGCTCTCTCGGGACAGGGGAAGGCCGCGGCAAGCCTTCTCGTCGCCGCCGGCGCCTCCGTCGTCATCGGCTTCGCGATCATGCGCCTGGCGCGCGCCGGCGATGACTGAGCGGAGGATCGGTCGGTGGGTGGGGGCGACGGCGATCGTCCTCTTCGCCGCGCCGCTCGCGGTGTTGGTGGTCCAGGCGTTCGCCGAGGTCTGGCGCTATCCCGCGCTCCTTCCCCAGCAGCTCGGGCTGCGCGGCTTCCGCGTCGCCTTCGGCAGTGGCGACGCCGGGCGGGCGACGGTCGACTCGTTGGAGGTCGCCGTGACGACGACGGCACTGGCGACGGTGATCGCCTGGCCCGCCGCGCGGGCGCTGGCGCGGAGCCACGGGCCGCGGCGCACCGCCGTGCTGATGGTGCTCGCCTTGCCCTTGCTGGTGCCGCCGTTCGCGACCGGCACCGGGTTGGCGGAGTGGTTCATCCGCCTCGGCCTGGCCGACACCCGCCTCGGCCTGGTGCTGGCCCACCTCACGGTCGTCCTGCCTTACGTCCTGCTGGTCCTGATCCCGGCCTTCAGCCCGCGGGTGATCGAGCTCGAGGAGATGGCCCGGAGCCTCGGCACCGGGCCGGTGAGGCGCCTCTTACTGGTGACCCTTCCCAGCACCGGTGCCGTCGTCGCCGCAGCCGCCCTGCTCGGCTTCCTCGTCTCCTGGAGTCAATACGGCAGCTCGCTCGCCGTCGGCGGCGGCCTGCCGATGCTGCCCCTGACCCTGCTGCCCTTCGTCGGGGCCGACCCCACCGTCGCCGCCGCTCTCTCGCTCCTCTTCCTGGTGCCGGCGATCCTCGCGCTTGCGCTCGCCTCCCGCGGCACACGGGAGGCCCTGTGATCGCGGCGAGGCGCGGATCCCGCCGGCCGCGAACCGTTCGGTGGCGTGCGAGGGTCTGATCGAAGGGTGATTCGATCAGCATCCATCCGGAGGGTCCGAGGTTGAGGGGTCGTCATGATCTCGTCGTGCTCGGCGGTGGGACCGGGGGGCTGGTCTCCGCCTTGGTCGCGGCCGGCACCGGGGCGCGGGTGGCGCTGGTCGAGGGCGAGCGCACGGGCGGCGATTGCCTGTGGACGGGCTGTGTGCCGAGCAAGAGCCTGATCGCCGCCGCAGGCCTGGCACATCGCATGCGCCACGCGGATCGAGTCGGCCTGGAGCCGGTCGACCCCCGGGTCGACTTCGCCCGGGTGATGGAGCACGTCCACGGGGCGATCCGCACGATCGCGCCCGAGGACTCGCCGCGGCGCCTGCGGGAGGCGGGAGTCGACGTGATCGAGGCGCCGGGGCGCTTCCTCGGGGCGGGCCGGCTCGAGGCCGGAGGGCGCGAGCTGCGCTTCCGCGCCGCGATCGTCGCCACCGGCTCAGAACCTCGGATGCCCCCGATCGACGGCCTCGCCGAGGCGCGGCCGCTGACCAGCGACAGCGTCTGGGGCCTGCGCGAGCTTCCCGGCCGCCTCGTCATCCTCGGCGGCGGGCCGATCGGCTGCGAGCTCGGGCAGGCCTTCGCGCGACTCGGGTCGCGGGTGACGATCGTCCAGCGGGCCGAGCGGCTCCTCGTCAAGGAGGAGCCGCGGGCAAGCATGCTGATCGCGGCGCGGCTCGCCGCCGAGGGGGTCGACGTGCGGCTCTCGAGTGGAGCCGAGGCGGTGGAGGGCGACACGCTGGTCCTCGCCGACGGCGAGAGGATCGGATTCGACCGGCTCCTCGTCGCCACCGGCCGCACACCGCGCACGGTGGGGTTCGGCCTCGACTCGATCGGCGTCAGGCTCGACGGTAGCGGCGCCGTGGAGGTCGACCGGACGCTGCGGACCAGCGCCGCTGGCATCTACGCGGTCGGCGACGTGACGGGGCTACTGCCCTTCACCCACGTCGCCGCCCACCACGCCCGGGTGGCGACGCCCAATGCGCTATTTCACACCCGTGCCAAGATCGACACCACCTTGCCGTGGGCGACGTTCACCGACCCCGAGGTCGGCCGTGTCGGCCTGACCGAGGAGGAGGCCCGCCGACGCTGGGGCAGCAAGGCGATAGTCGTCCAGGCAAGCTACGCCACGCTCGACCGGGCGATCACGGCGGGCGAGGCCGACGGGTTCGTCAAGCTCGTCGGCGATCCCCGCGGCAGGTTGAAGGGAGCGACCGTGGCGGCGGTCGCCGCAGGCGAGGCGATCGCCGAGCTGAGCGCCTGGATGGCCGAGGGGGCGAAGATCGACGACATCTCCCGGGCAGTCCATCCATATCCGACCTTCGCCGAAGGGGCGGCGCGGGCCGCCGACACCCATCTGGCGGCGCGGTACTCGAGCCCTCGAGTCAGAGCGCTCTCGCGAGCCGCCCTCGCACTTCTTCGGGCGCTCGAGCGCCCGCGTTAGAGCGCCGGCGGCGCTCGGCCACGAATCGCGAACCGTTCGCGGGGGGAAAGGTCCAATCGGCATGAACTCCTGGCGCGGGGGCGTCCGAGTCCCCCAAGGCAGCTAAACGTCTGACGACGTTCTCGGCCAAAAACCGACCCTGGTCGCTGAATCCTTTTTGGCCTTCGAGGGTCAGATCGGTGCCCTCGCGGGACCCGCGACCCACCCCGCGGGTCCCGCGGAGGGCACCAACCAACGACCGAACCGGAGGTGACTCAGATGAAGACCGAATTCGACGTGATCGTGATCGGCGCGGGACCGGCCGGTGAGGTGCTGGCGGGCCGGGTCGCGGAACGCAGCGACAAGAGCGTGGCGATCTCGAGCGCGAGCTGGTCGGCGGCGAGTGCTCCTTCTACGCCTGCGTGCCGTCGAAGGCCCTCTTGCGTCCCGCCGAGCTACTCGCCGAGGCGGCTCGGGTCCCGGGCGCGGCGGAGGCGATGAGGGGTGGGGTGGACGTGAAAGCGGTGCTCCGGCGCCGCGATGCGATCATCGGCCACCTGCGGGACGATCATCAGCTCCCCTGGCTGGAGGAGCGCGGGATCGAGTTGATCCGCGGCCACGCCAGGCTCGAGGGTGATCGCCGGGTGAGGGTCGACGACACTCTGCTGATCGCCCGGGATGCGGTCGTCATCGCGGTCGGCAGCGCTGCGCTGATGCCGCCGATACCCGGCCTCGCCGAGGCCGGTGCCTGGTCGAACCGCGAGATCGCGACGGCGTCGGAGGTCCCGGAGAGCCTGGTGGTGCTCGGCGGCGGGGTGGTCGGCGTCGAGATGGCGCAGGCGTGGTCCTCGCTCGGCGCCAGGGTGACCGTGATCGAGGCTATGGACCAACTGCTGCCGCGCGAGGAGCCCTTCGCGGGCGAGCAGCTCCGCGAGGCCCTGGAAGGACGCGGGGTCGAGGTTCGACTTTCCACCCGGGCGACTGCGGTCGGCCGCGACGGCGGGCGCTACTCGGTAACCCTTGAGGGCGGCGGGTCGGTCGGCGGCGCGCGGCTGCTGGTGGCGGTCGGGAGGAGGCCGCTGACCACCGACCTCGGCCTGGAGAGCCTCGGCCTCGAACCCGGCCGCATCCTCGAGGTGGACGACGGCTTGCGGGTCGGCGGCAGCGAATGGCTCTATGCGGTCGGGGATGTCAACGGCCGGTCGCTGCTGACCCATTCGGGCAAGTACCAGGCCCGCGTCGCCGCCGATCGCATCCTCGGCAGCGAGGCGGTCGCGGTCGCCGACGGACCGGTCGCACCGCGGGTGATCTTCACCGATCCTCAGGTCGCGGCGGTCGGCCAGACCCTGGAGGGGGCGCTCGCGGCGGGCGTCGCCGCGGAGGCGATCGACCTGCCGACCGCGGGAACGGCCGGCGGCGCATTCCACGGTCGCGACGCTGCCGGCACCACCCGGTTCATCATCGACGCCGAGCGCCAGCTCCTGGTGGGGGCGACCTTCGTCGGGCCCGACGTGGCGGACACGTTGCACGCGGCGACCATCGCGATCGTCGCCGCGGTGCCGATCGAGACCCTGGCCGACGCGATCGCCCCGTTCCCGACCCGCAGCGAGCTATGGCTGAAGTTCGTCGAAGCCTTTGAGCGCGTGCGCCTGCGACCGCCGAGCGACGTGGGTCCTGTGGCGGCACGGACCTCGGCATGACCGCAGACCGCCTCACGCACTACGGATGAGAGTTAGGTCTCCCCGGACGCGCACCTCCCTTTGAGAGCGATCGCGGAGCGACCCAGGAAAGAGATCGAGCCAGTCATCCATTCATCCATCGAGATCCACAGAGCCACCCACCAGGGCCCAGGGCCACGATCCACAGCCATCGATCCAGCCACCCACGCCAGACCACCAGAGACAGATCCGCCACCCACACCAGGCAGCGACGAGACCCACCCAGAGCACCTACAGCCACCCACCTCACGCACTATCAGTAGCTCCGCTACCGATCTGACGAACCGCCCGGCGTCGCCACCTCCGGCGGAGCGTGGCGAATCGACCCGATGCAAAACCCGCCCGCCGTTGACAACGGGGGCATGGACACCCACCGCCACCCGGTGCGACCGCAGCCCGCACGGGTCAACCGCGGCATGGCTGACCGACCCCACCCGGTGCAACGCCGCCCCCGGCTGGCCAACGAGGGCATGGCGAAGACCCACGACCGATCCCGCGCCCGCCGCGGACCCACCCGCTGATGCTCTCGATCGGCAAGCTCGGCACGGGCCAGGAGTCCTACTACCTGGAGAAGGTCGCCGAAGGCGCCGAGGACTACTACTCCGGCGAGGGCGAGGCGGAGGGCTACTGGGTCGGCAGCCTGCCCACCCTGCTCGGCCTCGACGGCAAGGTCGAGGGCGAGCAACTCACGGCGATGCTCACCGGGACGAACCCGGCGACCGGCGAGCCGCTCGGCCTGCGCGCGGTCGGCGGCCGCGGTCCGGTCCCCGGCTTCGACCTCACCTTCTCGGCACCGAAGTCGGTCTCGCTCACCTGGGCGCTCGGCGGGGGCGGCGTCGGCGCCGAGGTCGCCGCCGCCCACAAGGCCTCGGTCGAGGCCGCGCTCGGCTACCTGGAGCGTTCGGCCACCTTCACCCGCCGCGGGGGGCAGGCCGAATTCGTCCCCGGCCGGGGCCTCCTCGCCGCCGCCCACCCGCACCGATCCTCCCGCGCCGGCGACCCGCAGCTCCACACCCATGTCCTCGTCGCCAACGCGACGATGGGACCCGACGGCCGCTGGACCCGGCTCCATCACCCTTCGCTCTACGAACATGCGAAGACCGCCGGTTATCTCTACGAGGCCCACCTGCGCGACGAGCTGACCCGCAGGCTCAGGGTCCGCTGGCGCGAGGTCACCAATGGCATCGCCGAGATCGAGGGCTTCCACCCGGAGGAGCTGCGCGCCTTCTCGACCCGCCGCGCCGAGATCCTCGCGGCCGCCGGTGAGGGCGCCTCGGCCAGGGAGATGCAGATCGCCACCCTGACCACCCGGCGGGCGAAGGCGCGCGACCTGACCACGGAGTCGATGCGCGAGGCATGGCGGGTGAAGGGGTCGGAGCTCGGCCTGACCCGCGAGGCGATCGCCGCCCGCCTCGGCCATGAGCCTCCCGGCCGCACCGTCCTCACCACCGACCGGATCGGCCGCTCGGCCACCGCGAACGTCTCCCACTTCGACCGCCGCCAGGCGATCCGCGCCGTCGCCGACAACCTTCCGCATGGGGCCTCGGTCGCCGAGGTCGAGGAGCTGGCCGGCGCCTTCCTCGCCTCCTCCGAGGTGCTGCGGATCGCCGACATGCCGCGCGGCCCGCGCTTCACCACCCGGCGGATCTGGAGGCTGGAGCAGGAGGCGCTGACGACCGCGGCGGAGATGCACGTCGTCTCGGGATGTGCCGAGATCGCCCCGGTGATCGTCGCCCGCGTCCTCGCCGACCACCCGAGCCTGAAGGACGACCAGCGGGCGCTGGTCGAGCGGCTGCTCGCCGGCGGCCGCGGCCTGGAGGTCGTGATCGGCGAGGCTGGCTCGGGCAAGACCTACGCCACCGTCGCCGCCGCGGCGGGCTGGGCGGCGGTCGGCGACGAACTGGTGGTCGCGGCGCCGACCTGGCGGGCGGCGAACGTGCTGCGCGCCGAGGGGCTCGACGCGGGCACCGTGGCCGGCCTGCTCGCGCGCCTCGACGCGCGAGCCGAAGAGGGACTCGACCCATTGTCGCCACATTCGGTGCTGCTGATCGACGAGGCGGGGATGGTCGACTCGGCGAGCCTGGCCCGCCTGATCGACCAGGCCGACCGCTCCGACGCCAAGCTCGTCCTCGTCGGCGATCCCGCCCAACTGGGCGAGATCGAGGCGGGCGGCCTCTTCGCGGCGATCGCCGGGCGCTCGGAGGTCATCCACCTGGACGAGGTGATCCGCCACCGCCACGATCTCGACCGCGAGGCGGCGAAGCTGATCCGCGAGGGCCGCGGCGCCGAGGCGGTCGACCGCTACGTCAGGGAGGGCAGGATGGTGATCGCCGCCGACACCGAGGCCCGCCGCCAGGCGATCGTCGCCGACTGGTGGGAGGCGCGGAAGGCGGGCGAGGACGCGCTGATGATCGCCCGGGCCAACTCCGAGCGCGCCCACCTGAACGAGCGCGCACGGGAGCTGCGGCGGCTCGAAGGCCGACTCGGGTCGGAGGAGATCGAGGTCGGCGGGCGACGCTTCGCCGCCGGTGAGGAGGTGATCACCCGCGTCAACGACCGGAAGGCGCAGGTCTACAACCGCGAACGCTGGACGGTGGAATCGGTCGACGCGGAGAAGGGCCGGATGACCCTCGCCGGGATCGACACCCAAAGGCGGGTGGATGTCGACCCCGACTACCTGGGGCGGACGAACCCGGCCGACGGAGCCCCTGCGATCGAACCCGGTTACGCGGCGACGATCTACCAGGCCCAGGGTGCGACCCTGGATTCCGCCTTCGTGATGGCCGACCCCGGCATGGACCGCCGGGACTTCTACGTGGCGGCCTCGCGGACGCGCGGCGAGACCTTCTTCTACGCGACGCCGGAGGTCGGCTTCGATCGGGTCGAGTACGCGCCCGCCGAACCGCCCGCCGAGGGACTCGAGCACATCACCCGCGCTGCCGAACGCGACGGCGCCCAGGCCGCCGCCCACGACGCCGCCCTGCGCGAGCAGGTCACGCGGCTCTCGACCCCGGAGCTCTTCGCCAGGCGCCACGAGATCGCCGCCGAGGCGCACGCCGAGGCGGCGGCCGAGCGCGGGCGCGAGGACCTCGCCCGTGACCTCGCCGCGGCACGGAGAGCGGTAGAGAAGGCCGCCGCGCGCGAGGAGAGGCTCGGCGAGGAGCCGCCGTTCTGGTCGCGCGGCGCACGGACGGCATGGCGGCGAGAGTCGGAGGCCAGAGCGGAGGCCGCCCGTCACGCCGAGGAGAGACGGAGGCAAGGTGAGACCGAATTCGCCCGGGCCGCCGAGGTCGGACAGGCCGCCCGTGCCGAGCAGGCGGCGATCGACCGGGCGATCGAGGGCCGCACCTCCGCGAGGATGGCCACGCTGCGGCGCGACCCTCCCGGCTACCTCGTCGCCCAGCTGGGCGAGCGCCCGACCGATCCGGGACGACGGCAGACCTGGGAGGAGGCGGCGCGGGGGATCGAGGGCTGGCGGATGGAGCACGGCGTCACCGACCGCGACTCGGCGCTCGGCCCGAGGCCGGCGGAGGGCTGGGCGCGGCGCGAGCACGGACGGGCCGATCAGGCGATCCATCGCGCCCGCCGCGAACTCGGGCTCGAGCAGGTGCGCGCGAGGGAGCGGGCGATCGAGATGGGGCCGGAGCTGTGAGCGGCCGGCCGGAGCTCTCACAAGGCCCTTCCGAAGGCCCGGTGGGAGGCCCGCCGGGTGGCCCGGTAGCCGACCCACCCGGTGGCCACCCCGGGTCCGGCCGAAGGCGCGGCGATCCCGCTCCGCGTGCCGCCTCGGGGCGCCGTCGTCGTGTTGACATCTATAGGTCAGACAATGACTGCCACGGTCACCGATCCTCGCCCTACGCCGGATCCTCGGCCTCGATCGCACCCGGCGCGAGCACGATCGCCACTCCGCCGGCGAGGCAGCGGTCCTCCTCCGAACGGCCGCCGCGTCCGCACCGCGAGCGGCACGGCTCGGATGGGGGGGCCATCTCGGGCGCTCGTCGCCTTGTTGTGCATGGCCGGGCAATCGGGATGGCGGATGGACGGCAACATGGACACTTACCCGCGCCTGTCTCGCCGGCGTCCAGCAGCCCGATCGTGGCGCCCGCGTCGATCCCTGCAAGCCCCGGCTTCGCCGGGGCTCCTGACAGCCCTCGCCTGCGGCTCGGGTTCCGGGATCTCCATCGGGCGCGGTCTCGCGGCTGTGGATGCCGGCGCGGAAAAAGAAACGATGTCGATGCGGAGGCGGGGACTGATGACTAAGAAGTTGGAAACTGTCCGCGAGGCGTCGGCGAGCACCGGCATTCCCCAGAGCCGGCTCTACGAACTCGTGGCCAAGGCGAAAGCGAATCCCGACGATCCCCGGCACATCCCATACGTCCAGATCGAGTCTCGGATCTACTTCCGGACGGGCGCCCTGGACGAGTGGATCGAGCGATTGGAGGTCGCGGCATGAGGGTGTCGCGCTCCGATCCGAGCGGTAGAATCGGGGAGCGACTCAACAAGGGTCGCCCCCGGGCCGCGTGGTCAGACGCGAACACCGGGGACTTCACCAGGAAGGTGATTCCTGATGCCTCAGCAGCGTAGCCCCAAACGAGCGCACGGTTCCGGCTCGATCTTCGAGAAGCACGGCGCCGTCCACGTCAAGTTTCACCCGGTCGCGGGCAAGCGTCCCGTTCAGCGGAAGATCTGCCGCGTCGGCGAGTTGACCGACACCGAGATCGAGCGCCGGGCCGGCAGGATCGTCGCCGAATACAAGCCTCCGGCCGACGGCGAGAAGGCTCCGACCGTCGCCGAGGTGGGCGTCATGCACATCAACCAACTGGAGCTGGACGGCAAAGCCAGGAGCTACATCACGAACCGTCGCGGGGTGCTCCGCAATCACGTCGAGGCGGCGCTCGGGGACCGGACGGTCGATTCGGTGAAGCCGAAAGACCTAAACCGACTGAAGCGCTCGATGCAGCAGGAAGGCAAGGGGCCCACGGTGATCGTCTCGGCGATGTGGCTCCTCTCGGGGATCTTCAAATTCGCCATCGCCGAAGAATGGAGAACCGACAATCCGGTCGCGGCGATCACGATGCCCGAGATCGACCACGACCCCGATACGGTCAGCTACCTGACGACCGCGGAGGTGGACCGCGTGATCGCCGCGGTCCTCGACGACGAGTTGGGCAGGGTCGAGCGGCCGATGTACAGGACGGCGCAGCAGACCGGAATGAGGCGAGGGGAACTGATCGCGCTTCACTGGCGCGAGTGCGACTTCGACTACGACGTCTTCCGGGTCTCGGAGAACTACGTCGAAGGCGAGTTCAAAAGGACGAAGTCCAAGAAGGGTCGGATCGTCCCGATGACCGCGCTGGCGAAGCAGTCGCTTCTCCTGTGGCGGATGGAATCCCGCTACCACGACGACGACGATCTGGTCTTCGCCCATCCCGTGGATGGCGAGCCCCTGCGGCCGGAATTCGTCTCGAAGCGCTTCAAGGCCGCACTGCTTCGGGCTGCGGTCGGCCCGGTCGAGATGCGGCCCTACAAGGTCAAGGACCGGGTGACCGGCGAGCGTAGGATCGTGATGAAGCCGTTCCCGCTGCTCAAGCTTCACGACCTCCGGGACACCTTCGGGACCTACCAGATGATGAACCCGAGGAACTCGCCGCGCGAGGTGCAGGAGTGGATGGGCCACGCCAGCTTGACGACGACGCAGCGGTACGCCAAGTTCCGCCCGCTCACTGACGCCGCGGAGCGGATGGGCGCCTCATTTGTCGATCGTCGGCCAACCGATGATCGCGGAGAGCCACCCGACCCATCGCGGAAGCCCGCGGCTCCCAGAGCCGAACCGAAGGCTCGCTAGCGAGGTCTCGGCAGATCGGAAAGCGGCAAGCCCGGAGCGGGATTTGAAACCCGCGACCCCCGCTTTACGAGAGCGGTGCTCTGGCCAGCTGAGCTATCCCGGCGCAGCCAGGCAGAGTAACGCCGGCCCGACCTACAGGTCCCGACGAGCGTCTAGACTTTCATAGATGGCAACCGCGGTCAGGAAAGTTGACTTGGTGGTCGGCGAGTTGATTGAGATCGACGGTCGGCGCTACGAGGTCGTGCCCGACGGGGAGGGCGGCTTGACGATCGAGCCACCCATCACTTCCGTTGCCGAGCTGGACGCCCAGCGGGGCACGAAGCCTGCGAGCGACGAGGACTTCGAGCGCCTGACGGCGGGCTTTCCCTCTGACGGCGAGGGATAGCAATCGGCAGGGGGGCACCCTGCCGGAAGCCGCGATCGAGTTCGGAGAGGCCGAGTGGGGGCAGGAGGTGGAGCGCCTGGACCCGCACTCACGGGCACGTCTCCAGGCGCAGCGGGCGCGGCGCGACATCGAGGCCGGCAGGGCCCGCCTCGATTGGCAGCGATGCGAGCCCGAAGGTGCGGACGGAACGAAACTTCCGGGCTGCGTGAAGCTCTACGTACCGCTCGATGCAGACGGCGCCTCGGCGGCGCCGTTCGGCTTCGTCTTTCGCCTCGTACAGAACCCCGGCGGGAGTCTTGCCTGGTCATTGATCGCCTTCGGCGAGCGCCACCCATCGAACCGCCAGACGCACAGCGTCTACAAGCGCGCCCACAAGCGCCTGCATGGCCGCTATCCCTGATCCCCGCCGTGCCACTCAGCGAGCACCGCTGTCCACCGACTGTCCACCGAAATCCTCAGGAAACCTCGGAATCCTCACAGGAGAAACCGGCCTCCCAGGCGTCAGAGGGGCGCTCGGCAACGCCCCGCTGTGATTACGAATGAAGTGCTCTACCAACTGAGCTACGCCGGCGCGATGGGCTTCTAGAGCCAAATCGAGGCCCACGCGACGGACGGTGGTCCTCAACTGGTCCTCAATTTAGCGGGATCATGCGAACCGGGCGGGCATGCGACGTCCTCCTCCCTTCACGGCGCCGGGGGCGATCGTGGCGAGGCGCCTATGGGTGGAGGGTGAGCCGCAGGGTGCGGCCGGTCGGATCGCGGTCTGCGGCCGTCGCGGTGACGGCCAGGGCGAGTGGGACCGGTTTCGGCGAGGCGGCGATCGCGGCGAGAGCCTGCGCGGTCAGCTTCACCTTGACCCGCGCGAAGCGGTTCGCCCTCGTGGAGGCCTTGCCGCTCCCTACCCGCAGCGGCTTCTTGCCTTTCGGGACCGGCAGCCCGAGGCCTTTGGCGACGGCCTTGCCGATCGTGGCGACGACCGCGCACCTGCCCGCGACGTCGAGCTTGCAACGGACCCGCACCGCCCGCGCCTTCGCCTGTTTCTCCCATGGCTGAGCGACGGCGCCGGCGGTCAGCCGCACCTTTGGGCGCGCGGGCGGGGGCGCGCGGGCGGGCAGGGGCGTAGGTGAAGGTGACGACACGGGGGATTCACCGCCTCCTCCCGACGGCGGCGCCGGGGCCGTCACCTCGGCCTCGACCGTCGCCGTGCCGACGTTGCCGGCCGCGTCGGTCGCGGTCACCGTCGCGGTCTTGGTGCCGGCGCTCGCGTAGGTGTGGGCGGCCGTGGCGCCGGTCGCGGTGGCGCCGTCACCGAAGTCCCAGGTGACGCTGACCGGTCCCCAGGCGTCGGTCGCGTCGGCGGTGAAGCTCGTCGGGGAGCCGATCGTTGCCGCGGTCGCCGTCGGGGCGAGCGCCGGGGCGGTGCGGTCTTCGACGGCCACCGCCGGGTGATCGAATGTGTTCCAGACGACCACCGAGTCCTCGCCGTCGTTCGTCATCACCGGTTCTTCGAAGCCGGGCTGCTGCGCGGTCGTGAGGGTCACCGGGGTGCCGAACGCGCCGCCTGCGGGTCGCGTCGCGGCGTCGATCGTGCCCCCTCCGACGTACCAGGCGGATGCCGAGAATCCGCTGGGGGTGACGGCGAGGGCGGGCTCGGTGAAGCCGGTCACGCCTTCCGCGACGGTCGACGGGGCCGCCCAGGCGCCCGTCGGGGACGACGTCGAGGACGATTTGATCGAGATCAGGGTTGGTCCCGCCGGGAAGCTCCGCCAGGTCGCGATGCTGCGGCCGCTGCCGTCGATGCCGACGCTCGGGCTCTCGACGGAACCCGATTCGGCCACGCCGACGATCGGTTCGGAGAAGCCGTTGCCGTCCCCGTTGCTGTTGCGGGCGATCATTTCGGGGTGGGATTCTTCCTGGGTCCAGGCGACGATCTGGTGGGTGCCGTCGACCTCGACCTGCGGTTCGCCGAAGGCGATCGGCGTGCTGGTGAAGTTGTTGGTGAGGTGGCCGGACGCACCCCATTCCATCGAGCCCCGCTTGCGCGCGATCATCACCTGGACGACCGGGTCGATGCCGGTCTGCTTGCGCTCCTCCAGCCATACGAGGTCGACCGCCCCGGTCGGCGTCATCGCGAGGTCGGGTTCGGTCGCGACCTTGCCGGCGGTGCTGATCTGCTTGACCGCGCCGAAGCCGCCGCCGGCGGGCGCGTAGACGGCGTCGACGGCGCTCGGCGAGCCTTCCGTCTGCCAGGCGACGGCGAGGTTGCCGGCGTTGTCGATCCCCGCCCGTGGCTGCTTGGCGGAGCCGCTGCCGGGCACTTCGAAGGAGATCGTCGACCAGGTGCCGAAGATGCTGCGGGTCGCGTAGCGCATCGGGGTGGTGCCGGTTTTGCAATCCGCGACGAGGATCGCGGCGCCGGCTTCGTCGACCGCGAGGCTCGGGTCCTGACAGTCCTGGGTCGCCTGGATCCTCTGCGTGGCCGCCGACCAACTGCCCCCCGCACGATGTTCGGAGACGACGATCGCGTGGGCCGGGCCGGCCGTGACCCAGGCGACGAAGACGTCTCCCTGGCCGTCGACGGCAACCTGCACGTCGCTCGCGGTGGGGCCGGAGGCGACGACCGGTTCGACCGGAAGCCAGGCGGCCTGCGCCTTGCCGCCGAGCGCGAGCAGCGCCACGGCCAACGCGATCAGCATTGCGGGCGACAGCCGTTGGGTAAGAAGACGGTGCACGAGGGTCCCCCTCTTGAGAAGTGACGACATCTGCGAGGGCGGTCCGCCTCGCCCCGACCCCTGGCACGGCCGCAGCCCGACGAGACCTACACAGGCGCGCAGCATCAACATCCGTCGTCTCGTGCGCAATGGGGAATCCTGCCTATGCCCCCGAGCCTGCCGCCGGCAACGCGCATCACTAATCCTTCGGTCCAGCCACGTTGAATTGGGGGGCGTGCCCGGGAATCATCGGCCCGTGCTCGGTCCAGGACGCGAGAAGCTCGGCGGGGGGTGTGTCGCGATCGCGATCGTCCTGCTGCTCGCGCTGGTGCTGCCGGCGAGTGGCCTCGCGGCCGGGGGACACGGTAAGCCGCGGGCGCGGGTCGTGGTGGCGAGCGGCTCGGTCGTCGCTGCGGGGTCGGGCCTGAGCGGGTCGTTCGTCGTCCGTAACGAGGGTGGGCGGCGCAGCGGCAGGTTCACGGCCGGCGTCGTGGTCGGCCCGGCGCAGGGGGAAGTGAGCGTTCGGCAGTTCCCGATGATGCCGCTCGGCGCGGGCGTCTCGCGAACCGTGAAGGTCGCCGCTCCCGTCCCCGCCGGATTGCCCCAGGGGGTGTTGCCGATCCGCGCCTGCGTGACCAAGAAGGCGAAGAAAGGAAAACGGTCGCAGCCGCGGTGCACGGCGGTGGGGACCCTGAGGGTCGGCGGCTCCTCGCCGACTCCGGGCCCTGGCCCGACTCCTTCGCCGCCCTCGAGTGCTGGATCCGTCCCGCCCAACCCGATCTCGTTCAACAAGGGCACCGCCTTCACCCTGAACGACCCCGAAGGCAACTACTGGATCTACGTGCCGACCGGCTACGACTCGAGCCACCAGACGCCGACGCCGCTGTTGGTCTGGCTGCACGGCTGCGGGGGCGAAAGCGCCGGTGACATCAACACGGTCAGCCCGGGCGGCAGCCAGGACTGGATCTCGATCGCGGTCGGCGGCCGCGAGGGCGGCTGCTGGGACCCGGGCGGCGACGGGCCGAAGGTGATGGCGGCGATCGCCGACGTCAAGAGCCACTTCAACGTCGATCCGCACCGCGTGATCCTCGGCGGGTACTCCTCGGGCGGCGACCTCGCCTACCGCCTCGCCTTCTACAACTCGGGCGCGTTCGCGGGCGTCCTCGCCGAGAACACCGCGCCGTTCCGTGACACCGGCTCGGGCCAGGCGGAATCGTTGGCCGCCGCGACGACGAAGTTCCACGTCGTCCACCTTGCCCACCTGCGGGACACGACCTACCCGATCGCGCAGGTGCGCGCCGAAACCGACGCGATGATCGCCGCGGGATTCCCGCTGAGCCGGATCGAAGTCGACGGCACCCACTACGACGAACCCGGCGCGATGGTGAACGGGCACCCGGTGCCGGGCACCGACGCCGACCTCGTCAACCTGCTCCTCCCTCACATCGACGACGGCTGGCGCTCGCCTTGAGGACGATTGCCGGCGGCGCCACGGTGCGCCGAGTCGCGCTCGCCCTGGCGCTGCTCCTGGTCGCGCTCGCCGCCCCGGCGGGCGCCGCCGCGGCGCCCTGGATCGGGGTCAGCGGGAATCAGTTGGTCGACCGCGCCGGACACCCGGTGCGCCTGCTCGGCGTCAACCGGTCGGGCACCGAGTACGCCTGCCAGCAGGCCTGGGGATTCTTCGACGGGCCCAGCGACATGGCCTCGATCCGGGTGATGAAGACCTGGCGGGTCAACTCCGTGCGGGTGGCGCTCAACGAGACCTGTTGGCTCGGCATCAACGGGATCGAGTCGCGGTACGGTGGCGCCGCCTACCGGCGGACGATCCGCGCCTACGTCGACAAGCTCGAGCGAGCCGGTCTCTACGTGATCCTCAACCTCGAGCTGGCGGCGCCGGGCGGCTTCCAGGCGAGCTCGATCCCGCCGATGGCCGACGCCGACCACTCGCCCGACTTCTGGCGGAGCGTGGCCGCCGAATACCGGGGCGACCGGGCCGTCCTCTTCGACCTCTACACCGAGCCCCACGACGTCGGCTGGAGTTGCTGGGAGAACGGTTGCGAGATCGAAGGCGAAGGCGTCGGCAGCTACCGGGCGGCGGGAATGGCCGAACTGGTCGACGCGGTGCGCTCGACCGGGGCCCGGCAGCCGATCCTGCTCGGCGGCGTCGACTGGTCGCGGGACCTGAGCGGCTGGCTCGACCATCTGCCGACCGACCCGGCCGACGCCCTGGTCGCGTCCAACCACACCTACGACTATGCCGCCTGCGGCGCGAGCTGCCGCGCCGCGCTCGTCCAGATCGCCGCCGGCCACCCGGTGGTCAGCGGCGAGATCGGCGAGGGCGACTGCGCCGACCGTTACATCAACCCATATATGAGGTGGGCCGACCGGCACGGGATCTCCTACCTCGCCTGGGCGTGGGACGCGGGCGGCGGCTGGACCTGTCGGGGCGGTCCGACCCTGATCAAGGACTACGACGGCACGCCGACCGCCTTCGGTGTCGGCTTCCGCGATCACCTGCGCGCCCAGGCCGGGCGCTGAGCGCCCGCCAGGAAAACCCTTCGGTGGGACCCCGTTGCGGCCCGCCGCCGATCCGAGCAGGGTGGGCGCGACCCAGTCCGCTGTCTCGTCGAAAGGCCTTCGCATGTCCCGGATCCGCTCACGCCTCACCTACGCCAACGTCATCTCCACCATCTGCCTCGTCCTCGTCGTCGGCGGTGGGTCGGCGTTCGCCGCATCCCAGTTCGGCAAAGAAACGATCGGGACGAGGGCGCTGAAGAAAGAAGCCGTGACCCCGGCCAAACTGAGCACGAAAGCCAAAGCGGCGCTGACCGGACCGGTGGGGCCGAAAGGCGCGACCGGACCGGCGGGCCCCGCAGGCGCTGCCGGCGCTCCGGGGTCGGCCCGGGCGTACGGTGAGACCAGTAACGACGCCGGCAGCCTGATCGAAGCGCGCAGCAAGAACGCGACCGTGCGCCATCCGGCCACCGGCATCTACTGCATCACCCCGGGCGCCGGAATCGACCCGGCCTCCGCCGCCCTCCTGGTGAGCGCCGACTTCGCCAACAGCGGCACCAGCAAAACCATCGCGCAGATCAGGTCGACCAACATCGACTGCAACAACGGCGAGCTCGAGGTGCGCATCTGGAACGACGGCGCGGCCAAGGACGCCCAGTTCTCGTTCCTGATCCCGTAGAAGTCCTCGTCGACGGGCCGAAAACTCAACGATGCCTGGAGTTTTCGGCCCATCGACATACCTCCGGGTCAGATGCCGGAGTCGCCCAGGGAGCCGGCGTTGATCGCGCCGGGGAGCTCCGAGCGCGAGGCGATGTCGAGCTTGCGGTAGGCATTGGTGAGGTGCATCTCGACCGTGCGCAGGGAGACGAAGAGGTCCTGGGCGATCTCGCGGTTGGTCGCGCCGCCCGCTGCCGCGTTGGCGACCCGCCGCTCTCCCGGCGTCAGTGAGGCAGCTCCCGAGAGCGCCCGCCGCCGCGGCCGGGCGCCGGCGATCCGCATCTCCTCGTAGACCCGCTCCTCCAGGCGCTCGGCGCCGCAGCGCTGTGCCAGGTCGGCGGCTTGCCGCAGTCGGTCGCGCGCCTCGCCGCGCCGGTTGGCGCGACGGAGGGCGGCGCCGAGCTCGGCCAGGGAGCGCGCCCACTCGAGTTGGGTGGGGGAGTCGCGCAGGATCGCCACCGACTCGCGCAGGCGCTCGATCCCGGCCTCGCCGCCGGTGAGTTGGCCGAGGGCCCGCAACGCGGCACCTTCGGCCCGGGGCGCGGCGACGGCGCGCGCCATCGCCAGCTCTTCGGTGGCGAGCGAGAGCGCCTCCTCGCGGTCGGAGTCCGGCAGCGCCAAGGCGAGGCTGGAGCGCCAGCGGGTAAAGCGCGGCCCGGCCTGGAGTGGGCCGAAGATCGCGGCGGTGGCGCGGAGGTCGGCGATGGCGCCGGCGCGGTCGCCGCGCGTCGCCCGGATCGCCGCCCGCGCCTCGAGCGCCATGCCGCCGCTCTGCGTCTGGTCGAACGGCGGTGGGAGCTCCAGCCGCTCGACCACCCCCGCGGTGTTGGCGAGGGCCCGCCGCTCGACCAGGGCGTCGGTGCAGAAATGGATCATCGTCGTCAGCGCCATCAGGCTCAGCTCGTTCTGTTCGGCCTGCTCGATGACGAGGCCGAAATCGGTCTCCGCGGCGCGCAGGTCGCCCATTCGCGAGGCGCGCCCGGCGGCGAAGCCGACGCCCGCGATCATCGCCAGCAGTGAGCCGCGCCGGCGGCCCTCCTCGGTCAGCGCCCGGGCGATCGGGTCGATCCCGTCGAACGCGTCGACCACGAGCAGGGCACACCCGGCCTGGGCGACGGCGGAGGTCTCGCGCCCGTCGCGGCGGAGGCTCCAGTCCTGTTCGGCCGGTCCGACCAAGGCTTCGACCTCGGCCCGGGAGCCATCCCGGATCGAGCTCAGCGCGGCGAGGACCCAGCGCAGCCGCAGCGACTCCTCCGGCCGGTGGGCGGCGACCAGCGCGCGCAGCCGCGGCAGGTCGCGGTCGAAGTCGGCGACCGCCGCCGGGTCGTAGCCGCGGTAGGCGGCGCGATAGGCCTCGAGGTCGAGGAAACCGGGCACCTCGGGGTCGTCGAAGCGGGTGAGCCCGGCGTCGATGTTCTGTACAGCCGCCTCCCACTGGCCCGCGAGCGAGAGCAGGTCGCCCAGCTCGAGGTAGATCGAGAGCGCCTGCGCCCGATCCTCGGTGATCGCAGCGGCCTCCTGCAGGTGGGGGATCGCCGCCGGATCACGGGCGACGACCTCGGCGCTGCCCAGCCGCCGCAGCAGGTCGGCGCGGCGCGACGCTGTCGGCCCCTCCTCCAGCGCCCGGCGCAGGTAGGCGGCGGCGCTGTCGGGGGCGCCGCGCTCGGAGGCCTCGGCGGCGGCGGCGTCGAGGAGCGCCGGTGCCGCCGTCACCGCGCCGGGCGCGCAGCGAAGCAGGTGGGCGGCGACCTCCTCGGCGCCCGCTCCCTGGGCCGCGAGCACGGACGCGGCGCGGGCGTGGAGCCCGTCGCGTCGGGCGGCCGGGATCCCCTCGTAGACGGCGGCCCGCACGAGCGGGTGGACGAAGCTGTTGGTCGGTCCCGGGGCGAGGATCGAGGCTGCGGTGAGGCCATCGACGATGGCGGCGACCCGGTCCCGGTCGGCATCGACCAGCGTCGCCAACGCCCGCAGATCGGCGGCGTCGCCGAGTACCGCGGCGGCTCGCATCAGCTCGGCGCCGAGCGGGTCGAACCGGCGGGCGCGGGCATCGACCGCGGCGCCGATCCGCTCGGGACCCATCGCCGCGACCGCCGCCGCGGAGGCGCCGTCCCCTTCGGTGGCAAGCTCGGTCAGCAGCTCCTCGATCAGGAACGGGTTGCCGCCGGTGGCCTCGTGGCAAGCGGTCGCGACCGCTCCCGTGGCGGCGGCGCCGAGTCGCTCGCGGACCAGCGTCGCCGTGCCTGACTCGCTCAGCGGCGCGGGCGTCAACTGCGGCACCGCGAGTTCGGTGGTCAGCTCGTCCAGCAGCCTGGCCTCGACGCCCGGCTCGCCCGGCCGCGCCGCCAGCGCGACCAGGATCGGCAGGCCGTCGAGCCGCCGGCCGAGGTAACGGACGAAGCGCAGCGAGGCGCTGTCGGACCAGTGGGCGTCGTCGATGACGAGGACCACCGGTCCGCGCTCGGCGAGGCCGGCGAGCATCCAGAAGAGGCCGTAGAGGGAGCTCTCGGCGGCGCCGACCTCGAGCCCCTCGCCGGCCAGCCCGAAGATCGCCGCCGCGAGCCCGGCCGGGCCGGCGAACAGCTTCGCCCGTCCGGCCGGCCCGAGCGAGCGCAGCAGCGGCCCGAACAGCTGGCGGGCGAGGCCGAACCCGAAGTCCCGCTCCATCTCCGAGCCGCGCGCCCGCAGCACCTCGTATCCGTCCGCGGTCGCCGTCGTCGCGAGCGCGCCGAGCAGCGCCGTCTTGCCGACCCCGGCGGGACCCTCGATCAGCAGGGTGCCGCCGCCCGCCTCCTCACAGGCGGACCCGAGCGCTCGCCTGACGACTTTCAGGTCCTCATCGCGCTCCAGTAGTCGAGACTGACGACCTATTCCCCAGATTGCGGGATGATAAGCGCCCTGGCCACCCGGTTCCGTCGAGGCCGATCTCGATGATGCCGCGGTGGCACGCGAGCGGAAGGCGAAGCAGCGGGAGGAGCACGAGGTCGAGTTCTCGCGCATCGTCGCCTTCAGCGACGGGGTTTTCGCGATCGCGATCACCTTGCTGGTCCTCGGGCTCGAAGTTCCGCCGGGGGTCCCGCCGAAGGAACTCGCCCACGCGCTCTGGGAACAGCGGGAAGCGCTGCTCGCCTACGCGATCAGCTTCGCCGTGATCGCCCGCTTCTGGGTCGTCCACCACTCCTTCTTCAGCGAGGTCAGGGCGTTCGACTCGCGGCTGATCGGGCTGAACATGCTCTACCTCGGCTTCCTTGTCCTGATCCCCTTCTCCAGTCAGGTGCTGGGGGACTACGGCAGCCAGTTGCCCGCGGTCGTCGTCTACTCGGCGAACCTGGCGACGGTCGTCCTGATCGGCCAGTGGATGAGTTGGGACGCGCGGCGCGCCGGGCTGGTCAGGATCGACGCCGAGGCGGCTCGCGAGAATCTGGTGCGGGGGCTGTTTATCGCCGTGGTGTTCCTCGGCTCGATCGTGATTGCGCTCTTCGATGCCGGCATCGCGCCCTTCGTCTGGCTCCTCCTCTTCGTCGAGGGCCGCGGCCACCTGATCGAACGGCTCAGCGGGACGCGCTCGTCCTAGGCGGTCGATCGTGGGGATTCGGGGAGGGATGCGGCCTCGGGAAGCCGGCGGCGGTTTGAAGGGTTTGGTCGTCATGGGACCAAAACCCTTCAGCCGTGGGTTTCGGAAATGGCCCCGGCCCCCTCAAGCTGTCGCCCGTGGGGAAGGAGCCCCGGCCCCTGAAGCTGTCGCCCGGGGGAAAGGGATGCGGCCGTCCCGTCCACGGCCCTGGCAGGCCGTGGCCGTGGACGGGACGGCCGGGTATGAAAGGCGTGGAGGAAGGCTCGCGGGAGGATCACGGAAGCGCCATGGGTCCGTCACCGAGGTCCGACCTCGTGACGGAGACGGGACGGAGACGGTGGGAACTCCGCACCTCCCCCCGTCCTCCCACCGCCCGAGGAGTCCCTGTGGTGGATTACCGTCGCCATGCGACGGTAACCCACCACGCTTCTTCGGGACCCCGGTCCCAGGGGGCCTTCTCCCGGACCGGACGATCACGGAAGCCCGACCTTCCTCCCCTCCCCGTGCCGCCTCTTTCACGACCCCCTACCGCCCCGGGCGTCTCATGGCGGTCACAGCCTGCCAGGAGCGCCATGAGGCGCCCGGGGCGCAGCTCGGACGGGTGCAAAGGCCGCGGATCGCGGCCGTCTTCCGTCACACCCATCAAACGTCAGCCGCAGGCGGGGGGCGACCGCGGGTGGGGGACACGACTGGTCTCACGCCGTGGGGTCGATTATCCGGGGCCTACTTTTCGGTCGCGATGAAGGCGACGTCGCCGCCGGGCTGGGCACAGCTGACCGCGATCCCGCGGTCCGCCTTCACCGCCTGACAGCGAAAATCACCGAGCGAGCAGGAACCGCGCGATGCACCGTCGGCGAGCCCGCAGCTGCTGGTCCGCCCCCAGCGGATCATCGTCGCGCGGGCCGTGCCGCAGTCGACGGCGGTGGCGCGGAGCCCCTTCATTTCCGCGGCGCCCGCTGCGCAGGCGACGACCCTGGAGCCGGCCGGGGCGTTCGGCGAGGTTGCCTGCTTCGGCGTGCCGCCGCCGTTGGTGGCGCCGCTCGTGGGGGGCGTCGTCGCGTTCGAGCCGCCTGAGCCACCGCCGCCGCACCCGGCGACGAACAGCGCTGCGCAGACGACGATGGCGGCGAGAGCGGAGAGCTTCATACCGCCGACGCTACCCGCCCGCCGCCTCCTTCACCGCCGGCCGGACTGCATGGGGAAGATTCCCGCAGACCGGACAATCGGGCTCCGGGACGACTTCCTTGCGGTCGACCTCCATCGTCCGCAGGTCGTAGATGTGTTCGACGCCCTGCGTGGACGGCGTCGCCAGGCCGGTCAGCAGGTGCAGGACCTCCATCCCGATCTGGCCGCCGATCAGCCCGCAGGCGGGGCCGATGGTTGCCGCGGGGCTCGGTTTCGCCCGTTGTGCGTCGATCGCCGCGTCGAGCAGCGGATAGTCGCGCCGCCAGGCGATCGTCTGGCAGGCATAACAGCCGGTGATGCCGGGGACGTAGAGCGGCCCGACCCGCGCGATCGGCGGGAAGTGGCTCATCGTGATGTACGGGATGCCTGTTTCGAAGCAGGCTTCGTTGCACCAGACCTCGACCTCGAAGGCGGGCCAGTCGATCGCGTCGATGACCACGTCGGCGCCGTCGATGAAGTCGGCGATCTCGACCGCGCTGCCCAGCCGCCGGGCCGTCGCCGTGATCCGCGCCTCCGGGTTGAAGGCGCGCAGCCGTGCCGCGGCGACCTCGACCTTCAGCAACCCGAGGTCGGCGACCGAGTAGAGGATCTGCCGGTTGAGGTTGGAGATCTCGACCCGGTCCCCGTCGATCAGCCACATCTCGCCGATCCCGCAGGTGGCCAACGTCATCGCCGTCCAGCCACCGAGCCCGCCGACGCCGAGCACCGCCACCTTCGCCTCGCGCAGCCGTCGCTGGCACTCCGAGGGCACCAGGTCGCCGCGGGCGATGTCGGAGAAGTAACGCAGCTGGCGGTCGAAGCGGGCGTACTCGGTGGGGTCGATCAGGTCGTCGTCGGCGGCGTCCTCGATCACCTCCAGCCGGCGCATCTGGACGATCGTGTCGTCGACGAGCTCGGCGCCGAACTCGTCGTGCAACTGCGCCAGCGTGTGTTTGCCGTCGAGTGCCTCCAGCAGCCGTTCGTCAAGCTCGCGCGGCTGTTCGATCTTCACGTCGCGTTCCGAGCTGGGCCGGCGCAGGTAGACGTCGCCTTCCGGAGATCGAAACGACTCCGTCGTCCGCTTGATCCGCGGTCGCCGCATCGCCATCCCCCACCTCCGTCGTCGCGTCCCGACGCCGGCCGCCGGGATCTCTTTGGAGGAGACTCCCATATAGGTCGAGACCGTTCCCGCGCTCCAACAGATTTTTCGAAAAGTGGGGAGGGGGTGGCCGTGGAAGTCGGCCCGCCCTAGGCAGGATGCGCGGCGAGCTCCTTTGCGCGGGTGAAGACGGCGTCGATCATCGGGACCGTGAGCTTGCCGGTGAAGGTGTTCTGCTGGCTGGGGTGGAAGCAGCCGAGGAGGGTGAGGCGGTCGTTCAAGGGCGCCTCGGCGCCGTGGCCGAACCGGGGCTTCGGGCGCGGGGTGGGGACGCCGATCGCGGTCGCGGCCCTGAGGAAGCCGTCCCAGCCGAACTTGCCGAGGGCGACGACGACGCGGGCGCGGTCGATCAGCTCCAGCTCGCGCTCCAGGTAGGGGAGGCAGTTGTCGCGCTCTTCGGTGGTCGGCTTGTTGGCGGGCGGGGCACAGTGGACGACGGCGGTGATGTAGGCGTCACGGAGGCGCAGGCCGTCGTCACGGTGCTCGGCGGTCCCTTGGTTGGCGAGCCCGGCGCGGTGGAGGGCGGCGTAGAGCCAATCGCCGGAGCGGTCGCCGGTGAACATGCGGCCGGTGCGGTTGGCGCCGTGGGCGGCGGGGGCGAGGCCGACGATCAGGATCCGCGCCGCCGGGTCGCCGAAGCCACTGACCGGGCGCGCCCAGTAGTCCTGGCCGCGGTAGCGCTTCGGCGGGTCGGCCGCCTCGGCCTCGCGCCAGGCGACCAGGCGCGGGCAGCGGAAGCAGTTGTGGATCTCGGTCGCGAGCGCTGCCAGCGCGGCCTCCCGCTCCGATCGGGCCGAGCTCATATGGTTGACCACCGATCCATGGCACGAAACCGAATCACCTGGGGCGGCGCGACGCTCGCTGTCCTTCTCATCACCGGAATCCTCGCTGGTTGTGGCGGCGGAGGGTCCTCGACCACGGCGGCGACGGACCCGGCGCCGACCGCGGCGGGCGCAACCGGAGCGGCGCCGACCCAGGTGGCCGCTACTGAGCCGTCGCCCGACGGCGCGCTGCTGAACACGGTCCTCGCCCGTCAGGAAGCCGCGGTCGATGCCTTCGCCGCGGTCGGCCCGGCGCTGCCGCCGCGCCTCGCCCGCATGGCGGCCTACTTCCGCGCTCAGGAACAGGAACACGTCGACGCCGTGCTGAAGGCGCTGCGGGGGCTGAAGGCCCCGGCCGAACCGGCCTCGGAGCCGATCGACACGAGCGGCCTGGAAAGCGAGGCGGATCGGCTCTCCTTTCTCTACGAAGTCGAAAGCGCGACCATCAACGAGGAGTTGAGCGCGATCTCCCGCCTGGAAGCACCCTGGCCGCGCTCCCTGCTCGCCTCCACCGTGGCGGACCAGGCCCAGCACCTGACCCTGCTGCGGCAGGCGCTCGGCGCCGGGCCGCTCGCCTCGGTTCCGGTGCCGTTCGAGAACGGCACCGCCCCGCCGCCGGGCGAATAGAGAATCGACCCTCACTTAGAGCACTAATTTTGCGGTGGTCGGCGGCCTCCGAGTAAGGAATACTGGCCCGCGATGACCGGGCCCCTCTACGCGATCGGCCGCTGGTGCTCGCGCCATCACTGGCCGGTGATCGGCGCCTGGATCGTGCTCGCGATCGCGCTCGTCTCGATCAGCTCGGCCACCGGTTCGAAGACCAGCGAAAACCTGACCCTGCCGGGGACCGGCTCGACCCTGGCGACCGAACTCCTGGAAGAAAACCTGCCCGAGCAGGCCTACGGGTCGAACCCGGTGGTGCTGGAAGCGCCGGCGGGGAAGAAGCTGACCGAAGCGCCGTTCGCCAAGGCGACCGAAGAAGCGGTCGAACGGCTGCAGGCGCTGCCGCACGTCAACTCGGCCAACAGCCCGCTCGAAGAAGGCTCCAAAACTCTCAGCAAGAACCAGCAGATCGGTTACATCCCGCTCGTCCTCGGCATCGGCCCCGGCGAAATCGACGAAGAACAGGCGCAGCAATACCTCGACGCCGCGCATCCGTTCGAAGCGGCGGGCGGCAACGCGTCGGTCGGCGGCTACGTCGGCCAGCAGCTCTCCAAACCGTCGACCGAGTCCTCCGAGCTGATCGGGCTGATCGCCGCGGTGATCATCCTGCTGTTCGCCTTCGGCACGGCGACGGCGATGATGCTGCCGATCGTCGGCGCCCTGATCGGGCTCGCCTGCACCCTCTCGGTCATCAAGCTGCTCGAGCACGTCTTCGAGGTGCCGGGGGTGGCGGCGACGCTGGCGACGATGATCGGCCTCGGCGTCGGCATCGATTACGCGCTCTTCATCGTCACCCGCCACAAACTGCAGCTCGGCGAAGGAATGGAGATGCGAGAGTCGATCGCCCGCGCGACCGCGACCGCGGGTGGCGCCGTCGTCTTCGCCGGCTTCACCGTGGTGATCGCGCTCTGCTCGCTGCTCGTCGCCGGGATCCCGCTGGTGACGACGCTCGGCTTCACCGCGGCGATCGCCGTCGTCTTCGCGGTCTGCGCGGCGGCGACGCTGCTGCCCGCGATGCTCGGCGCGCTCGGGCCGCGCATCAACAGCCTGCGCTTCCACCTGGGCAAGACGCACCCCGACGACAAGGAGCCGCATGGTTGGCGCCGGTGGGCCGAACGGGTGGCCGACATGCCCTGGCGCTCGGCGATCGCCGCGCTCGTCGTCCTCGCGATCCTCGCGCTGCCGATCTTCAAGCTCCAGCTCGGCCAGAACGACATCAGCGCGCTGCCCGAAGAAACGACCTCCCGACAGGCCTACGACGGCTTGAACGCGGGCTTCCGCCCCGGCGTGAACGGCCCGCTCCTGATCGCCTCCGAATTCACCTCGCCGGAAGAAGCCCAGAAGGTGTTGCCGGGCCTGCAGAAGGCGATCGGCGGGGCCGGGGACGTGGCCGCGGTCACCGAACCGAGCTTCTCCGAAGACAAAAAGGTCGCCGTCTTCACCGTGATCTCGAAATCGGAGCCGTGGGCGGACGAGACCGTCTCCTTGGTGGAAAACCTGCGCGACGAAGTGATCCCCGGAGCGCTCGAAGGGACGCAGGCGCAGTCCTACGTCGGCGGCCAGACGGCCGGCTACATCGACCTCGCCAACCAGATCGCCGACAAGCTGCCGTTGATGATCTTCGTCGTCGTCGCGCTCAGCTTCCTCGTCCTGCTGATGGCCTTCCGCTCGCTGTTGGTGCCGATCAAGGCGGCGGCGATGAACCTGATCTCGGTGGCCGCCTCCTACGGCGTCGTCACCGCGGTGTTCCAGCTCGGGTGGGGAGCGTCGTTGATCGGCCTTCCCCACTCGATCCCGATCGTCAGCTTCGTGCCGCTGCTGATGTTCGCGATCCTCTTCGGCCTCTCGATGGACTACGAGGTCTTCCTGCTCACGCAGATGCGCGAACACTACGCCCAGACCGGCGACGCGAAGCGCGCCGTGATCGAAGGGCTGGCGAACACCGGGCGGGTGATCACCTCGGCCGCCTCGATCATGGTTTGCGTCTTCGCCAGCTTCATCCTGAGCGGCGACCCGGTGGTGAAGGAGTTCGGGGTCGGCCTGGCGGTGGCGATCGCGATCGACTCGACCCTCGTCCGCTGTCTGCTGGTGCCGGCGGTGATGGTGCTGCTGGGCAAGAAAGCCTGGTGGATGCCGAAGTGGCTGGAGCGGGTCGTCCCGCACGTCTCGATCGAGGGCGAGGAGTACTTCGCCGCCCGTGATGCGGCTGCTGCGGCGGCCGCTCCCGCGCCCGCGGCGGGCGCCGCTGCGTCAGACTGAAGGGCGGTGTTCCCGCTCAACCTGCCCAACGCGCTGACGATGCTGCGCATCCTGGCGGTGCCCGTGGTCGTCGTCGCGCTGATGGTGGAAATGCCGAACGGGGACGTCATCGCGGCGGCGGTCTTCGCCGCGGCCGCCCTCACCGACGGGCTCGACGGCTACATCGCCCGCTCGCGCAACTCGATCACCACCTTCGGCAAGCTGATGGACCCGCTCGCCGACAAGCTCCTGATCATCGGTGCGCTGGTCTCCCTGGTCTCGCTGGGGCGCCTGGAAGCCTGGGTGGCGATGGTGATCATTGCCCGCGAGGTCGCCGTCACCATCCTCCGTACGATCGCCGCCGAGCGCGGCCTCGTGATCGCCGCCTCCTGGCTCGGCAAGGCGAAGACGGTCCTCCAGATCGCCGCCGTGATCGCCCTGATCGCCACCAACCCGTCGCCCGCCTGGGTCGACGTTCTCGTCTACGCCGCCGTCGTCGTGACGATCGTCAGTGGCGCCGACTATTTCTTCGGCCTGCGCCGCCGGATCGAGCAGCAGCAGCGCGAGCGTGCCGCCGCGCGCACCGCCGCCTAGTTGCTCCTTATCGGCCTGAGGGGCGCATCGGGAACAGCCGGGCGTGGGTTGCTCAGCCTGCCGATGCGTCCAGCCACTCGCGCATCGAGACGTGGTGGGCGGAGTGTTCGCCGCTCGCCAGCTCGGTGCGGAGCTCGCCGAGGGTGCCGTAGCGCTCGGCGACGACGTTGTGGCGGTGGATCGTCTCCAGGTTCTCCTGGCGGGCCATGACGAAGGCCCCGTCGGGGAGGTCGGGGTAGCCCTCGACCACCTGGCGGACCATCTCGCGCACGCAGTCCTCGACGAAGCGGGGCGTTTCGTGGGCTTTGACGACCACCGACATCTCGTCGGGGCGCTTCATCAGCTCGTAGATCTCCGAGCTCATCGACGTCTCGACGATCCGCAGCAGCTCCGGTGCGTCGATCCAGGACGGACCGCCCTCGGGACAACCGACGTGGAGGGTGCCGATGCCGCGCTGGTTGTGGGTGGCGATCGGGACGACGCCGACGATCTTCTCGATCTGCCCGTCGTCGAAGCCGGCGGCGTCGAGGCGTTCGCGCGAGAGGCCGGTGACCATCTCCTGCGCGCAGGGGCAGGCGGTCATGCCCTGGGCCTGGACGCCGGTCAGCGTCCGCGTCCCGGCCTCGGAGGCGACCGCGGTGCCGAAGAGGACGTAGATCTCCTGCGTGTCGATCTCGCTTTCCGGCGTCTTCACCGTTTCCGGATAGCGCGCGGTCAGCGAGACCTCGGCGCGCTGACCGTTCTGGCGCTCGCGGATCTTCTCGGCGACGTGGGCGGCGAGGATCTCGGCCTTGAAGGCCTCGCCGAGGATCACCTCGTCGATCGCCTCGCCGACGACTTCTTCGAAGCGCGACATGTGCACCCCCGCCTGCTGCGGGTTGAGGTCGACGAAGCACTCGATCTCGGCGTAGAAGAGGTTCTCCTGGTCACCGTCGCGGACGCGGATCACCTTCTCGACCCCGGTCACGCCGACTCGCGAGAGGCTGACCTGGGTGGCCGGGGTGCCGGACTGGACGTCGGGGACAGTGCGCAGGGTGGTGCTCGTTTCGTTCGCCATGGGCAAAGCCTAGAGGGCGTCGCGCATCGGTCTCCATCGTTCCCCTATGGAGTCGGACACCACCTATAATTCGCCGCCTGCCGGAGCTTCGGGGCCGGCGCCGGGGAACCCGGGGAGAGATAGTTCAGGAGGCACCGATCATCGAACCGATGGAGACGGTGGAAGTAGTGGATCGCGAGGACGCGGCAAGCGCGCCCGAGATCGAGGAGCTGGCCGGGCTGATCGCCTTGGGACGCGAGCGCGGCTACCTCACCTACGAGCAGATTTCGTCAACGCTCGAGGAGGTGGAGATCACCAAGGAGCAGGTGTCGCAACTGCACGCGAACCTGGTCGAGCACGGCGTCGACGTGATCGCCGAGGACGGCGTCAGCGCCTACAAGCAGCAGCGCGGCGGCGGCGAATCCGCCAACGGCGCGTCGAAAAAAGAGGAACTTGACCTGACGGTCGAACCGAGCCTCGACTCGCTGCGGCTGTATCTGCGGTCGATCGGTCGGGTCGATCTGCTGACCGCGGCGCAGGAGGTCGAACTGGCGAAACGGATCGAGCGCGGCGACATGCTGGCGAAGCGGCAGATGGTCGAGGCCAACCTGCGCCTCGTCGTCTCGATCGCGAAAGGCTATCTGGGGCGCGGGCTCAGCTTCCTCGACCTGATCCAGGAGGGCAGCCTCGGGCTGATCCGGGCGGTGGAGAAGTTCGACTATCGGCGCGGGTACAAGTTCTCGACCTACGCGACCTGGTGGATCCGCCAGGCGGTGACGCGGGCGATTGCCGACAAGGCGCGGACGATCCGCATCCCCGTCCATATGGTGGAGAAGCTGAATCGCGTGGCGCACGTCGAACGGCAACTGGTGCAGCGGCTGGGCCGCGAGCCCGACCCGGCGGAGATCGCCGAGGAGCTGCGCTGGCCGGTGGCCGACGTCCGCGACATCCTGCGGGTGGCCCAGCTACCGGTCTCGCTGGAGAAACCGGTGGGCGACGAGGACGAATCGGAGCTCGGTGACTTCGTCGCCGACGAAGCGGTTCTCGAGCCGTTCGAGGAAGCGAGCGAGCACCTGCAGAAAGAGGGCGTCCGCCGGGCGCTCGACGCGCTGCCGGAGCGCGAGCGGCAGGTGATCGAACTGCGCTATGGCCTCGGCGGCGCCGAACCGCTGACGCTCGAGGAAGTCGGCCGCACCTTCGGCGTGACCCGCGAGCGCATCCGCCAGATCGAGAACAACACGCTGAAAAAGCTGAAGCGGCTGCCCGAGGCTCAGATGCTTCGGGACGCTTCCTGAGCGCCGCGCCCGCGCCGCGGACGGCGCCCTTGAGGAATCGGTGAGCAGCGCGGCGCCCGCCCGCCGCGATGGCGCCCTCGAGGAGCCCGTGCGCGCCGCGGCGGGCGTCGGCCGGGCGGGGTCAGATGGTGTCGGAAGGGCTGGTGTCGGCCGCGGCGGCCGCTGATTCGCGGGTCGTGCCGACGTCACCGTCTTCTTCCGCTCCCGGGTCGCGCTGCGGCGTGCCACCGTCCCCGGTCGGCTCGAGCACCCACACCGAGGGGGTGCGCTCGAGCCACTCGACGTAATCGTCGAAGCCCTCGTACTGCTCGTTGCAGGCCCGCCACAGCTGCTCCCGCTCGGCGCCCCGCGCGACCCGCGCCGTGACCTCCACCTTGCGCCTGCCGATCTGGACCTCGGCCGCGGGCATCGCCTTCAGGTTGTGCGACCAGCCCGGCAGCTTCTCGTTGCCGCCGTTGGTGTCGATCAGGATCATCGCCTCGCCGCGCTCCAGGTAAAGGACCGGCGCCGTCCGCGGCTGTCCGCTCCTGCGTCCCGTCGTGGTCAGCAACAGCACCGGCCCGTCGCCGACCTTGCCACCGACGCGCCCGCCGCTCAGGCGGTAGAGCGGGACGTTCAGCCTGCCCGCCCAGCGTAGGCCCCGCGCCCCCATCGAGTTCGACAGCTTCGCGATGAAGTGGTCTCCGGGCATCCCCTCGCGAGTATCCCACCCCCTTGCCGTGGAGAGATACCGTCGCTATGCGACGGTTAGTCACCACGGCCCGGATAGAGTGGTCCCATGACCGAGCCACACGCGTTCCGCCGCGCTGCCGAAGCCAAGGATCTCGACCTGATGCGCGAGGCGCTCGCCGAGGACGTCGTCCTGCACAGCCCGATCCTCTTCAAGGGATTCGAGGGCCGCGACACCGCCCTATTCGTCCTCGGGCACGTGATCGAGGTCTTCGAAGACTTCCGTTATCTCGACGAGGTCCACGGCGACGGCACCGTCGTTCTGCGCTTCGCCGCCAGGATCGAGGGCAAGTTCGAGATCGAGGGGATCGATTACCTCACCCTCGACGGCGCGGGCCGCGTCACCGACCTCACCGTCTTCGTCCGTCCCCTCAAGGCAGTGAACGCCTTCAACGAGCAGATGTCCGCCCGCCTGCGCGCCGCACCGCCCGCTTGACGCCGCCCGTCTAGAATCCACCGCCCACCCGGGGGAGTGTCCGAGTGGTTAAAGGAGATGGGCTGTAAACCCATTGGCTCTGCCTACAGAGGTTCGAATCCTCTCTCCCCCATTGGATCCGGTGTCCCGCCGTCGACCTCGAAGGCGGCGTATTTCGGCCCCCGAGAAGCACCATCGTCCGCGCCTCGATCGCTGTGGCGGGGACGAACCATTGCCTCCCGTCGGCAACGAGGACGAAGAGGTAGTCGTAGCGACTCGGATCGTTTTCTTTGACCTTCCCGGACCCGCTGCGGTTGCCACCCTTGGTCGCTGGAGAAACCTCGTAGCAGCCGTTTCGTAGGGCGGTCGAGGTCTTCACCTGCACCCGGTACAGGCGATCGTCGCGCTGGGCGATCAAGTCGGCGTCCGGGCTGTGGCCGAGTGGGATCCAGACCCCGAATCCGGCACGGGTGAGCCAGGCGATCGCGGCAGCCTCGCCAATGTCGCCCTGACGGCGCGGGTGCGCTTGCCGCAACTTGAGCGTGGCGTCAAAAGGTGCTCCTGGGTGCAGACGGAAAACGACGTCTCGTGATGTGCCGATTTCGTTACGAATTCGGCTTCAAGCGCCGACCCAAGGTTGTGGGCGGGAATCGACTTTGGCGCCGGCGGGTTGGGGGATCGGGCGGGACGAGAATCCACACTGTCCACTATTTGACATCCACGTTCACTCTGGTCCCGGAATCCGAAGCGAGACCTCGACCACGTCGCCTGCTCTTGTCAGATCCGTGGGGCCCCGGTTCGTCCTGATCAGCCGCCCTCGGTGCCCAGTGCCGGCTCGGTGGTCGGGTGGGGGGTGGGGTGCGTGCGGCGCTCCAGGCCGGCGCCCTCGAGGTCGACGTTCGGGATCAGGCGGTCGAGCCAGGCGGGGAGCCACCAGGCGCGGTGGCCGAGCATCGCCATCACCGCGGGGATGATCGTCATGCGGACGACGAAGGCGTCGAAGAGGATGCCGATCGCCAGGGCGAAGCCGATCGATTTGATGATCGGTTCGTCGGGGACGATGAAGCCCGCGAAGACGGAGATCATGATCAACCCCGCCGCGGTGACCACGCGGGCGCCATGGCGGAAGCCGAGGCGGACCGAGTCGAGGGGCGCGGTGCCGTGGGCGAACTCCTCGCGCATCCGCGAGACCAGGAACACCTGGTAATCCATCGCCAGGCCGAAGAGGATCCCGATCGCGAGGACCGGCAGGAAGCTGAGGATGGTGGGGGAGGCTTCGATCCCGAACAGGCCCGCCGCCGTCCCTTCTTGGAAGACCGCGACGACGGCGCCGAAGGAGGCGCCGATCGTCAGCAGGAAGCCGACGATCGCGGTCAGCGGCACGAGGATCGAGCGGAAGGCGATCGTCAGTAGCACCAGCGCCAGGCCGACGACCACGACGAGGTAGAGCGGCAGCGATTCGGCGAGCCGCTCGGACACGTCGATGTTCGAGGCGGTAGCCCCGGCGACGAGGAGGTTGGAGCCGTTCGCGGCGACGGTCTGGCCGCGGATCGCTTCCACCAGGCCTTCGGTCGCCGAGCTTTCCGGCCCGCTCTTCGGCGTCACCCCGATCACCGCGATCGACTTGTCGGGGGAGAAGGTCGGCGTGCCGACCTTGGCGACGTCGCCGAGCTTGGCGAGGTCGGTGGCGACGCTCGCGGCCGCGGCCGGGGCGCCGGTGGACGGCACCTTGGCGACCACCGTCAGCGCCCCGTTGGCGCCCGGACCGAAGCCCGCGGAGATCAGATCGTAGGCCTGGCGCCTCGTTTCGTTCTTCGGCGCGGTGCCCTCGCCGGGGAGGCCGAGCCGCATGTTCGCCACCGGGATCGCCAGCACCAGCAGGACGAGCGCCGGGATCACCGCCGCGGCGACCTTGTGGCGGGTGACGAGGTCGCTCCAGCGCTTGCCCATCGTCTCCTCGGTGCCACGTGGCCGTTCGAGGTCCTTGCCCTTCAGCGCCCGCCTGCCGGCGAAGCCGAGCAGCGCCGGGATCAGGGTCAGGGCGATCAGGACCGCGATCACCACCGTGCCGGCGGCGGCCAGGCCCATCGCGGTGAGGAAGGGGATGCCGCAGACGGTGAGCGCGGCGAGGGCGATCGCGACCGTGGCGCCGGCGAAGACGACGGCACTGCCGGAGGTGCCGACAGCGTGACCGATCGCCTCCTCGGGTGCCATGCCTTTGACGACGCTGGTGCGGTACCTGGAGACGATGAAGAGGGCGTAATCGATCCCCACCGCGAGCCCCAGCATCGCTGCCAGCGAGGAGGTCGTCGAGCTGAGCGTGGTGAAGGCGGTGACCAGGGTGATGCCGAGGATGCCCGCGCCGACGCCGATCACCGCGGTCACCAGCGGCAGCCCGGCGGTCAGGAGCGAGCCGAAGGTGATCGTCAGGACGATCAGCGCGACGATGATCCCGATCAGCTCCGAGGTGCCGCCCGGTTCCGCGTGTTCTTCCCCGGCCGCGCCGCCGAACTGTACGTTCAGGCCCGCGCCTTCGGCGGGCGCGAAGGAGTCCTGCAGCCGTTCCCGTTGGGCGGCGTCGATCTGGTCGCTCTGTTCGGCGAACTGCACCTGGGCGAGCGCGTAGGCGCCGTTCGGGGAGACCGCGCCCGGGGTCTCCAGCGGGTTGGTGACGGCGACGACACCGGGCGTCTTGCTCGCGGCGGCGACGCTCGCTTCGATCGCCTTCGCGTCGTCGGTCACCTTGCCGCCTTCCGGCGCCGCGAGGACCACCTGGCCGGCGGCGCCGCTGGCGGCCGGGAGCTTGGCTTTCAGCAGGTCGATCGCCTGCTGGGAGCCGGTGCCGGGGATCTTGAATTCTTCGGAGAAGGGCTTGGAGAGGGAGCCTGCCAGGACCCCGAGGGCGACGAGGAGCACCAGCCAGATGCCGAGGACGCGACGGCGGTGGCGGAAAGAGTTGCGCCCGAGGCGCTGGAGGAGGGCTGCCATGTGTTCTTCCTTCGGTCGGGGGGCGCGGGAGGGTCGGTGCAAGCTTCAGCGGCAGGCATTGTTGCATGCTCTTGCAAAATTACAAGTCCATACAGATTTGCAAGATGACGTTAAACTGAGCCGATGACTATCGGGGCCATGGCAGAGGGGCTGCGGGAGCAGAAAAAGCGGCGCACCCGGCGCGACATCGTCGTGGCGACGCTCGAACTGAGCCTCGAGACCTGTTACCGCGCGACGACGATCCCGCTGATCGCCGAGCGGGCGATGGTGTCCCCGCGGACCGTCTCGACCTACTTCCCGAACAAAGACGAGATCCCGTTCGACGGCTCCGAGGAGGTGCTGGAGGGGCTCGCCACGCGGCTTGGCGAAACGGACCGGCCGCTGTTCGAGCGGCTGCACCTCTGGATCGATGACCGCGATCCGCGCCACGACGAGGAGCTCGAGATCCTGCGCCGGCGGGCGATCACCCAGGACTCCGAGCTGCGCCTGATCGAGCACCGCTATCTCGATCGCTTCGCCGACGTCACCGCCGCCGCGGTGGCCGAGGAGCTCGGCGTCGCCCCCGATGACCCTGGTCCGCAGACCTTCGCCGCCGCCTTCCTCGGCGTCCTCCTGTCGTTGCGCAACCGCCTCGCCGACGAGGGGCGCAAGAAGAAGCCCGAGGAGGCGCTCGAGGCCGGCTTCAAGTTCCTCGAAGCGGGATTGGTCTCGCTGCGCAAATAAGGGAGGATGCCGGGGTGGCGGAGGAACGCAACCTCGAGGGACGGGTCGTCGCGATCGCCGGCGTCGGCGGGGGACTGGGACCCGCGGTGGCGGCGCGGCTGGCCGCGGCCGGGGCGATCGTCGCAGGCGCCAACCGCGCCCAGGCTGAGGTCGACGCGGTGGGGGAGGGGCTCGGGCTCCCCGATGATCGCTGGGACGGGCGTGCGGTCGATCTCACCAACGAGGACGCGGTGGCCGGGTGGCGCGAGGCGCTGGTCGGGCGCTTCGGGCGGGTCGACGGGGTCGTCCACCTGGTCGGCGGCTGGCGCGGCGGGCAGCCCCTGCACGAGGAGCCGCTCGCCGACTGGGACCTCCTGCACCAGCTCTTGATCCGCACCGTGCAGTTGACTACGCGCGCCTTTCACGACCAGCTCGCGGCGAGTGCCCACGGGCGCTTCGTCCTCGTCTCCGCCAAGCAGGCGCAGAAGCCGAGCAACGGCAACGCCGCCTACGCGGCGGCGAAGGCGGCGGCCGAGGCCTGGACGCTGGCGTTCGCCGACGGCTTCGGGCCGGGCGGCGCGACCGCCAACATCGTCGTCGTCGACGCGATCCTGACGCCGCGGATGCGCGAGGAAAATCCCGGCAAGGAGTTCCCGACCTTCACCCCGACCGAGCACATCGCCGACGCGATCGCCTGGCTCTGCTCTGACGCCGCGGCGGAGATGAACGGCGCCCGGCTGGCGCTTACGATGCCCTGATGGCGAGCGAGACGAAGGGCGCGAAGGCGCCGAACGGGAAGATGACCATCGGTGAGCTGGCGCAGCGCACCGGGATGACGATCCGCAACATTCGCGCCCACCAGACGCGCGGCCTACTGCCCCCTCCGGAGGTCCAAGGGCGCACCGGCTACTACAACGAGGAGCACGTCGCGCGGATCGAACTCACCCGCGAAATGCAGGCGGAGGGGCTGAACCTGGAGGCGATCCGACGGGTGCTCGAGAGCACCGGCGGCTCCTCCAAGGAGATGGTGGACTTCGCCCGCGCGGTGCGCGCCCCGTTCGAGGACGAGACGCCGGAAATCTTTGCGCCGGTGGACTTCGCCGCCGCCTGGGAGGTCGAATCGGTCGACGAGCGGCTGTTGAAGCGGGCCGAGAAGCTGGGCGTGCTGCGGGTGCTGGCCGACGGCAACATCGAGGTGATCAGCCCGCGCCTGCACGGTGCCGCGACCCGACTGATCGACTTCGGCGTGAGCCCGAGCGCGGCGATCGCCCTGGCGGCGAAGCTGCACGAGCACGCCGACGCTGTCGCCCGCGCCTACATCGACCTCTTCACCGACCAGATCTGGGGCCCCTTCGACAAGGCGGGCCGGCCGGACGAGGATTGGCACAAGGTCCTCGGCGCGCTCGAGGCGATGCGGCCCCTCGCCTCCGACGCCCTGCTCGCGATGTTCCAGATCACGATGGGCGAGGAGACCGAGAAGGCTGCCGAGCAGACCCTGCGCAACGCCGGCAAAGCGCCGGCGCGCGGCCGTTCTCGCAAGCGTCGTTAGCGTTCGATCTCGGGCTGGCGCCCCGGGCGGGTGTGGGGGCGGGGACGGGGTTGTTGCTCGTGGCCGGGGCGCCCGTCCGAGGTGTTGATGGGCCGAAAACTCAAGCCCTGCTTGAGTTTTCGGCCCATCAACATGGGCGTGTGACGGAAGACGGACGTGGCCGGGCCGTGGCGGCCGTCCGAGGTGCGGCGCGGTGCCGCTCCACCCTCCCCGGGACCGCTCCGCTGTTCCTTATGGTCCCCAGGGGACCATAAGGAACAGCGGAAGGGACGGGGTCGTCGAGAAGGGAGGGGCCCGACCCCGGCCCCCGCCCCCGCACCCGTCCGAGATGGTCCCGGGCGCCTCATGGCGCTCCGGGCAGGCTGTGAGCGCCATGAGGCGCCCGGGACGGGAGGGGGTCGTGAAAAAGACGACACAGGGACGGGAGGGGTCGTGAAAAA